>CAKUCE010000106.1 GCA_934643535.1 uncultured Clostridia bacterium
GGAGCTTTCGTCGATGGTCAGGGTGCATCCGCCGTCGCCGCCGCTGCCCGCGCAGCTTTCGTCATCCAGTACCGCGCCGGTGAAGACCGTGCCCTCGGTCAGAGACAGGTCAAGGTTGGAGATGCTGTCCCAGATCACGTTGCCGTTCATTTCCTGCTGGGCGGCGGTGAAAACGCAGTCCGCGCCGTTCTGGCCGCTCTGGCCCCAGCCGCGTTGATTCTGGTTGCCGGTGCAGCGCAGGAAGTATTCACAGTCCTCCGAAGCGATGATCTGTACATTGCGCAGGGTGAATTCGCTTTCGGTGTTGGTGGTGTAGAACAGGCCGCCGTTCGCGGAGGTCAGGGAGCCGCCTTCCATGGTGAAGGCACCCTTGCCCACTTCGGCGTCGCCGGACATGCTCTGGTACAGGATGACCGTCCAGGTATTGTCATTCTGGGAAAGGTCGGCCATATTGCCGCTGAGCTGACAGTCGGTCAGGCTGACGCTGTTCCGTCCTTCCAGACAGAGGGCTTCCGAACCGGTGGCCGTCAGCTGCGCGTTGGAAATGGTGATGTCCGCCGTCACGTATACGGCAGGAGAGCCGGAGCCTTCTGAGGTATAGCTGCCGCCGTCCACCACCATGGTGCCGCCGCCGCGGTCAGAGCGGATCGCCGCGGAGGAGTTTCCCCGGGTGATGACGGTCAGGTTGGAGGCGTACAGGGTGCCGCCGCCCGCTACATGGATGCCGCCGGAGGTATCCTGTGTGGTGTCGATGGTCGTGTCCGCCACGGTGGCGACGCCGCTGCCGTAGGCGAATACGCCCGCGCCGCCGTTCGCGTCCGTCGTGATGGTGGAGCTGCGGATCTCCAGCGTGCCGCCAGTGACCAGCGCCGCCGCGCCGACCCCGTAGAAGCTGGCGGAATCGCCGCCGGTGGAATCGGCAGAGCTGCGGGTCAGGGTGCTGTCCGTTACCTGCACGTTGCCCGCCGTTACCAGCAGGGCGTTTTCATCCGCCGCTACGGAGTCCAGCGTCACGCCGGAAAGCTGCGTGTCTTCCGATACGGTCTGCACTGCGGCGTAGGAGTCAGGCTGGCTGCCGCCGCCGGGGCCGCCTCCCATGCAGCCGGCCGGCGGCTCGCCGGGGGCTTCTCCGTCAGGCTTTTCCGGCGGAGTCCCGCCCTGTCCCTGCGGCGGCTGACCGTCCGGCGGGTTGCCGGGGTTCCCTTCTGCCACTGCAAAGGATGAGACGAACAAAAGAAAAAAGGCCAAAACCAAAGCGTGGATTCGTTTCCAATTCCGTTTCATGGTGATTTCCTCCTTTCGGATGTTCCGGGGGAGGTTTTGGCTTCCCCGGTACGGTTAAAAGAATAGCAGAAAAAGGGGAAGAAAAATTGGAAGAAAAGCGAACTTCTGAAAAACACTCTGTGAACAGTTTGTGATGAAGCTTTCCGACCGGGAAAAGCCAAAGGCGCCGGAAATGTTTTTCCCGTGTTTCGACTTGACTTTCCTTCAGGTGGATACTATAATGGCTTTGTTGTATAACGTATGTTTTACAACATGCCTGGAAATGCGGCCGCTTTTGCGGCAGAAAGGATGATCCCTTTGCCCCCAAAGCCGAAATTTACCAAGGAAGAAATCACCAACGCCGCCCTGAAGGTGGCCCGGGAAAAAGGCATCGGCGCGGTTTCCGCCCGGGAGATCGCCGTGGTGCTGGGCACCTCCACCCGTCCGATTTTTACTTATTTCCGCACCATGGACGAGCTGAAAAAAGCGGTGCGCCAGTTTGCGGAGGATATTTTCCAAAAGTATGTGGAAAAGGGATTGGCCATGGAACCGCCGTTTCTGGGCGTGGGCGTTCAGTATCTGGAGTTTGCCCAGCAGGAGCCGGAGCTGTATAAGCTGCTGTACATGACCCGGCCCGAGGAGGGCCAGAGCAATGCGCTGGAGGCCATGGGACTGGTGCAGGCGCAGGTTCGGGACCGGCTGATGGAGATCTATCACATGGACGCGGCCGCGGCCGATCGGTATTTCCGGGATATGTGGCTAACGGTACACAGCCTGTGCTCCCTGATCGTCACCGGCAACTGTGCCTTTTCCCGGCAGGAGGTGCAGCAGATCCTGACCGGCTTCAGCCTGAGCCTGTGCAAGGCGCTGAAGGAGGTACCGGGCTTTGTGGACGGGACCTTCGATCGGGACGAAGCCTTCCGCAGCGTGATTGGAGACGCTTAAGCGACGTTTTGAGGCACAAATTTTGACAATATGGCGGAATAGCTGTTGCAATTTGCGCAACATATGTTATACTAACCATCCGAACAATGTTCAGTAATGAAATTGCTTGGATGGTTTTTCTATGCGGAAAAAGATTCGATTGAAACAAGGAGAAAAGCAATGCTTCAAATTCAACATCTGACCAAGGCCTATGGCGACAAAAAAGCGGTGGACGATCTGAGCCTGCACATCGCCCCGGGTGAAATTTACGGCTTTATCGGCCATAACGGCGCGGGAAAGACCACTACGCTGAAATCCGTTGCGGGCATTCAGGCCTTTGACGAGGGCGAAATTCTCATCGGCGGCGTGTCCGTTCAGGCAGATCCCCTCCGCTGCAAGCGGCAGATGGCCTATATTCCCGACAACCCCGACCTGTATGAATTCATGACGGGCATTCAGTACCTGAACTTCATTGCCGACGTGTTTGCCGTAGACGCGGCCACCCGGCAGGAACGCATTCGGAAATACGCCGAGATCTTCGAGATGACCGGCGATCTGGGTCAGCCCATCGCCGCCTATTCCCATGGCATGAAGCAGAAGCTGGCGATCATCTCCGCGTGGATCCACGAGCCAAAGCTGATCCTCATGGACGAACCCTTCGTGGGACTGGACCCCAAGGCCTCCCATCTGCTCAAGGGCATGATGCGGGAGCTGTGCGACCGGGGCGGCGCGATCTTCTTCTCCACCCATGTGCTGGAGGTGGCGGAAAAGCTGTGCGACAAGGTAGCCATTATCAAGGGCGGCCGGCTCATCCGTTCCGGCACCATGGAAGAAGTCAAGGGCGACGACAGCCTGGAGGAAGTCTTCCTGGAACTGGAGGGAGAACAATGCTGAAGCATCTGGTGAAAAAGCAGATGGCGGAGATCTTCCGCACCTATCTGTATGACGCCAAGAAGAATCAAAAGCGCTCCAAAGGAGCCGTGATCCTGTACTTTGCGCTGTTCGCCCTGCTGATGGTGGGCGTGCTGGGCGGAATGTTCACGTTTGTGGCCGTGATGCTGTGCGGGGCCATGGCCGCGGTGGATATGGGGTGGCTGTACTTTACGCTCATGGGGCTGATCGCCATCTTTATGGGTGCGTTCGGCAGCGTGTTCAATACCTATTCCAGCCTGTATCTGGCCAAGGATAACGACCTGCTGCTCTCGCTGCCCATCCCGCTGCGGGTGATCATTTCTTCCCGGCTGGTAACGGTGTACCTGATGGGGCTGATGTACTCCGCCGTGGTCATTGTTCCGGCAGTGATTGTGTACTGGATTCAGGTGGCCCACAGCGCGTCGGTCATCATAGGCGGACTGCTGATGACGGCGCTGGTTTCGCTGATCGTGCTGCTTCTGTCCTGCCTGTTGGGCTGGGTGGTGGCGAAAATCAGCGTGAAGCTGAAGCATAAGAGCATCACGACGGTGCTGGTGTCGCTTTTGGCCATCGGCCTGTATTATTTCATCTATTTTAAGGCCCAGACCGTGATCGCCGATCTGGTGGCCAACGCCGCCGTATATGGCGAGAAAATCAAGGGCGCGGCTTATCCCCTGTATGTATTCGGCCGTGTGGCGGAGGGAGACTGGCTGGCCATGCTGCTGGTCACCGCCGTGGCCGCCCTGCTGACGGCTCTGACATGGCTGCTGCTGTCCCGCAGCTTTCTGCGGCTGGCGACCTCCGGCGGCGGCGCGGCCAAAATCCGCTACCGGGAAAAGAAAGTCCGGATGCGCAGCCTGCCCGCCGCGTTGCTCGGCAAGGAATGCCGCCGCTTCGTTTCCAGCCCCAATTACATGCTGAACTGCGGCTTCGGTATCCTGATGATTCCGGCGGCAGGCGTACTGCTTCTGGTAAAGGGCGGCGAATGGATGAATCTTTTGAAAGCCGCGCTTCCCGGTGCGGAAAGCACGCTGGCGGCGCTGGTGATCTCGATTGCCTGCCTGCTGGCCGCCATGAACGACATGGCCGCTCCTTCCGTCTCGTTGGAAGGAAAAAGCCTGTGGGTGCTGCAATCGCTGCCTGTTCCGGCATGGGAAGTGCTGAAAGCCAAGCTGAACATGCAGCTGGTGTTCACGGGCATCCCCATGCTGGTGTTTCTGGCCTGTGCGCTGCCGGTATTGGGGCTTTCGCCGGTACTGTCGCTGCTGACGGCGGTCGGAAGCCTGATCAGTGTGCTGCTGCTGGCTCTGCTCGGGCTGACCATGGGCCTGAAAATGCCCAACCTGCACTGGACCAGCGAGATCACGCCCATCAAGCAGGGCGGCAGCGTGATGTTCTCGCTGCTGGGCGGCTGGGTATACGCCCTTCTTCCCGGCGGCGCGGCCATGGCGTTTGGCCGGGAGCTGCATCCTGCGGTGATCCCCGCCCTGTTCGCTCTGCTGACGGCGGCGCTGTGCGCGCTGTTGTATGCGTGGCTGAAAAAGCGGGGTGCGAAGGTATTTGCCGCGCTGTAAGCGTATCAATCAAACACGGGCTGCAGGGGTTTTGCCCCCGCAGCCCGTGTTTTTGTATGTCCTTGTCTGGTTTATTTCACCAGTCCCAGCTTCTGGAAGAAGTCCAGTTTGCTGTTGTAGGGATCGTACACCTTCAAAGCGTCCAGATCGCTCTGGTAATCCTGCCCGAGGCCCGCTTTGCCCAGCAGCATCAGAAGGTGCGCGTCGATCAGGTTCATGCGCTTGATGTCCAGCTCGCTGGGCAGGGGCGCGGCCATGCCTACGCCGAAGTAGCCCCAGCGGTGGCTGGAAGCCTGCCGCTTCTCGCCTTCCTCCACCATGCTCTGGAAGGTCTTGCGCGCATCCTCTTCCCGGCCCAGCTTGGCTTCCGCCAGCGCGGTGAAGAAGGTCATTTCGGTGATCTGGCTGGGCTGATTGGCAGCCTCCTGATAGGCTTCCTTCGCCTTGGCGGCGTCGTCCATCGCTTCATAGCACAGGCCGGTGTAGTAGTAGACGTTGCCCTCCTGCGCGCTGTAGTGGCGGCCTTCGCCGTAGTTGGCGGGATAGATCAGGCCGGTCTTCAGCCATTCCAGCGCCTTTTCGGTATCGCCCGCTTCCAGCGCCTTCTGGCCCATCAGCGTGTACAGCCAGCCGTGATGGCGGGTCAGCTTGCCTTCGCCGCCCTCGTAGATGTTGAAGCGCTTGCTCAGCAGCAGCTCCCGGGCCTTTTCGTACTGCTCGTCCTGGGTGTAGAGGATGATCTCGTCCAGGAAGCAGTCGTCCCGCATCTTGGCCAGCTCGCTGTGGGTCTCCAGCAGGTGGAGGCGATCCTTCACCGAGAAGCCCAGATTCTTCTCCATCTGCAAAAGCTCGTAGAGAATGCGGGCGTTGTCGGGGGCCAGTTCCAGCGCCTGCTTCATCAGTTCCAGCGCTCGGGCGGGCTGACTCAGATGGTCGAAGCACGCCTGCGCCATGCAGCGCTTGGTGTAAGCATCCGCTTGGTTCAGCTTCTCCGCCTTTTCCCATGCGGTCATGGCGGCCGTGTAGTTCATGCGGTCGTAGTACAGGCAGCCCAGCAGATACTGCGCCTGCCATTCGTTCGCCTGCAGGGCGGGAATGTCTTCCAGCCGGTTGGGGAAGCAGTAGTCCAGGCTGCAATGCCGGGGCGCATCGCCGGTCAGGTGGGCCAGATGATAGTACAGCATCTGGCTGGGGGCAGTGCAGGCCCGGAGGGCTTCTTCAGCCTCGGCTCTCAGCCCGGCGTGAGCCAGATCCAGCGCGATGTCGGTCATGTCCTCGCTGCGGCCCAGCGTGTAGGCGCTCAGCAGGGTTTCGCCGGTGAGCCGGCCCAGCAGGAAGCGGGTCAGGCCGTCCTGCGGCGCAATGTCCAGAATGGCCTTCAGGTCGTCCGCGTTGCCGCGCAGATAGGCCAGAATGGCCCGGGCGGCGAAGTGGCGGGCGTTGGTCTCCAGCGCCAGCTCCAGATGCTCCATGGCCAGCGCCTTGTTGCCCCGGCACAGGTCGATGCAGGCGATCTCATAATAGCTGGGGCTGCGCCAGCCGTACTGCCACGCCGCGTCCCAGAACAGGTCGTAGGCCTTGTCCAGATGGCCTTCCAGCCGTTCCAGACGGGCCATGTGGTAAATGGCCTCGGTGTCGGCGGGGTTGTCATTGCGCATTTTCAGCTTGGCGATGGCAGCGTCCAGATAGCGGCGGGCACTGACGTAATCGCCCTTCTCGATCATGGAGCGGCCCATGGCCAGATTGCAGCGCAGGTCGGTGGCATCCCGGCGCAGGGCCTCGAGGTAATAATCCTCGGGCACATAGGTGTGGTGCTTGTACTGTTCCAGATGCGCGCCGTGGAGGTAAAGCTCCTCAACGGTGGCCACATCCTGAGGATCCGGCGGAATGGGCCGGGCCTTGGGAGGCTGCTTCTTGGAAATGTCGATGGGCTGATAGCTCACCAGCACCTTGCCGGAAGCATCGCTCAGGGTCAGACACAGGTCGGTCTCCTTCGCGCCCTCGGGCAGGGGGCAGGAGTCGGTCAGCGCGTTTTCGGGGGACAGATCGGCGGTCTTTTCGTAAAGCACCTTGCCGTTCAGGGTCAGACGGACGACGGCACCCTTGCGCTCGCAGGTGGGCAGCGCACCGAAATGAATCTGACCGTCCTTCACGTTCAGGGACAGCGCGCCTTCCAGCGTGGCGTTCTTGGCTTCGCCGATGGCATGGATGGGGTACCATACCTGGGTGAACACCTTGGTTTCGCCGGGCATGATATAGGTGAAGTCCGGCTGGTTATCGGTGTAAACGCCGGTCATCAGCTCGATGTAACGGTCGCCGTTGTCGGTCAGATTGGCGCACCAGGCACGGCCGAAGGGGCCGTCGCCCCAGGTCCACATTTTCTTGCCCACGCTGGTGTGGTGGCAGGAAACGGTCACGGTGCCCGCGTCTGCGGCAAAGTCGTAGCCGCCGAGGAAATTCATCTGGCTCTGGCCCCGCATCACCATGACGGAGGTGGGCAGCTTGATGTTGGAGAACCAGGTGGCGTCCGTGCCCTTGCCGTAATCGAAGGGACGGGCGGTCTTGTACACGCCCTTCATCACCGGGAAGGGAATGACGGCGCGGCGGTCATGGTCGTTGCCGTAAGCCACATCCGGCGGGAAAGTGGCCTTGTACTGGGGATGAACCCGCACGGCCAGATTGTTCCACCACATGAAGGGCAGAGGAGAATCGGTGCGGTTGTAGACCACGGCCTTGGCTTCCACATAGGAGCGGCCGGGATACACGGTGATGCCCACCATGCCGCGCATCCGGTGGAAGGGCTCGGCTTCGCCCATCCAGACGGTGACGGAACCGTCGGCGTTCTTCTTCGGGGTGGCTTCCAGGGGCATGAAGGTGGTGGGACGGTGGTGCTGGGGCCAGTTGAACTCCACGCCGCCGGACACCCACGGGCCGGCAATGCCCACCATGGCGGGCTTGATGACGGTGTTCTGATAGATAAACTCGTAGTTGTTGTGCTTATCCACCGCGCCGTGGATCTTGCCGCCCAGCTCCGGCAGCAGCACGACCTTTACATGCTCGTTTTCCAGCGTGTAGGAATCGTACTCCTTGTCCACCGGCTTGTTGGACAGGCGGTCGGTGTAGGGCACGGGATAAATACGGCCCGTCGCACCCTGATAGGCTTTCTTTTCCAGAAAGAAGGGCAGGGTATTGGCGGCGTAAGGCTCATAGGTCGGGATGGTCATAGGTTCATGCTTGAGAATGACGTCCATCGGCAAACCTTCCTTTCGTTTTGGGGGATTTCTTTCGGATAGCCTGATTGTACCCGCCTGCCGGACGGGTTTCAACACAAGAAGCGCCGCCCTTTCGGCGATATTTTTGGCTTGACATTCTTCAGGAAAGAACGGTATAATATTCTATTTTCATCCTATCATCTGAAACGGGGCGAAAGAATGATCCGGCTGTTGATCGAACCTTCCTACGGGGCCAATCTCTGGGCGCAGGCCTATCTGGCCGGGATCCGGGAGGAAGCCCGCAAGCGGGGCTGGGAGCTGCGCCTGCTGACGGACGAGGCGGAAGCCGCCGGCGAGCCTGCGCTGCTGGTGGGCAGCGCCGTGGGCTGGCTGAAAAGCCGTCTGGCCCGGCTGACGGCCCGGAGCATTCCCTGCCTGATCGCGGGCGTGCCGCCGCAGGGCGTTCGCTGCGGGTTCGCCGCGCCGGATTACGAGGAGGCCGCGGCCGTTTTCGCCGTTCGCACGCCGGAAAGACGGGCGCTGTTCGCGGTGCATCCCTCCTCGGCGGCGGATGAGGTAAAAAAAGAAGCGTTTCTGCGCCAGTGCCCCGATGGAAAGATCTATGAAAACAGCGGCAATCTGATCGAGGCCGCCCAGCGGTTGGCACGGGATGCGGGAGAGCTGGACGCGGTGCTTTGCGCCAACGATGTAGCCGCCATGACCCTGCGCCGTCTGCTGCCCGGAAACGGCGGGCCGCGGCTGTATGCCTTTGGCGAGCAGGCCCTTCCCCGGGAAGAGGGGATCTCACTGTTCCGAATGGATCTGTTTGCCTGCGGGGCGCAGGCCGTGCGCCTGTGCCGCAAGCTGGAAAAGGAGCCGGAAGTCCGCCGATGCGTCTGGGTGCCCTGCCGTTTGGAAGCGGCGGACGGGACCGGCGCGGCGGATACGCTGCCCGCGGAGCCTTTGCCGGAGCTGCCCGGCGATTTCTACCAGGACCCCCACGTGGGGGAGGTCTTCCGCTTCAAGGAACTGCTGGCCGGGATGGACAGTCTGGATCTGGATATTCTGCGGGAGCTTCTGCGGGGAGCCCGTTATTTCGACATGACCGAATCTCTGCACACCACGGAAAACACCATCAAGTACCGCATCAAGCGCATGACCGCCGCCATGGGCCTGAAAAACCGGGCCGAGCTGCTGAAGCTGGCCGGGGAATATCTGGCGGAGGGAAAAACAACGAACGGGACGGCTTTGTGAAAAGCACGTCCCGTTCGTATTTTATTTCATCAAATTCCCATTTTCAAAATAGTCGATCCGCATGGCCCGGCGAACGTCGCGCAGGGTCTCGGCGGCTTTCTTTTCGGCAGTCTCACTGCCCAGACGCAGCAGCTCGCACACCTCGGGGAGCCGCTGCTCCCACTGGTGACGGCGCTCTCGGATGGGCGCAAGCTCCGACTGGATGACGTTGTTGAGGAATTTTTTCACCGTCACATCGCCCAGTCCGCCTCGCTGATAATGGGCCTTCAGTTCATCCAGCCCGCTGTAGTCCGGCAGAAATTCCGCAAAGTACTCCGGGCGGCAGAAGGCGTCCAGATAGATGAAAACCGGGTTGCCCTCCGTGTGGCCCGGGTCTTCCCGGCGCAGGTGGGTGGGGTCGGTGAACATGGACATGATCTTGGCCCTGATCTCGTCCGGCTCGTCGGAAAGGTAGATGCAGTTGCCCAGCGATTTGCTCATCTTGGCCTTGCCGTCGATGCCGGGCAGGCGCAGACAAGCTTGATTCTTCGGCAAAATGATCTCCGGCTCTGTCAGGGTTTCGCCGTAGACTGCGTTGAAATGGCGGACGATCTCCCGGCACTGCTCCAGCATGGGCAACTGGTCTTCGCCGACCGGCACCGCCGTAGCCCGGAAGGCGGTGATGTCCGCCGCCTGACTGATGGGGTAGCAGAAGAAGCCCACTGGAATGCTGGCTTCGAAATTCCGCTGCTGAATTTCGGCCTTTACCGTGGGGTTGCGCTGCACCCGGGATACCGTGACCAGATTCATGTAGTAGAAGGTCAGCTCCGTCAGCTCGGGAACCATGGACTGAATAAAAATGGTGGATTTTTCGGGATCAAGGCCGCAGGCCAGATAATCCAGCGCCACCTGCAGAATGTTGCTGCGCACCTTCTCCGGGTGCTCGGCGTTGTCGGTCAGGGCCTGAGCATCGGCAATCATGATGTAGATCTCGTCGAACTGGCCGGAGTTTTGCAGCCGGACGCGCTCTTTCAGGGAACCCACGTAATGGCCGACGTGAAGG
>CAKUCE010000107.1 GCA_934643535.1 uncultured Clostridia bacterium
CTACGGCACCGTTACCGCTTTCGGGTGGAAGAACACCTACACGGTGCTGATCGTGCCGTTTCTGGTGAGCGTGTTCTACATCTATCTGCTGCGCCAGAGCTTTTTGCAGATTCCCAACGAGCTGTATCTGGCCGCCAAGGTGGATGGCACCAAGGACTGGAAATACCTGTGGAAAGTCATGGTGCCCCTGTCCCTGCCCACGCTGATCTCCATCACCATCCTGAAAATGATGGGCGCATGGAACTCCTACATCTGGCCCCGGCTGGTGGCCAACGACGACGCGCACCGGCTGATCACCAACGGCCTTCGAAGCGCCTTTACCGACACCACGGGCGACGTGAATTACCCCGTGCAGATGGCGGCCGTGGCGCTGGTTTCTGCCCCGCTGTTTCTGGTGTTCGTGTTCCTGCGCAAGTACATCATGACCGGCGTCAGCCGCAGCGGTATCAAGGGCTGATGCCTTATTTCCGGTATACTGGCCGAAAGGCCCGTTACATAAATTAGGAACAAAAAGAAAAGGAAGGGAAAACAAGATGAAAAAACTGCTCCCCATTCTTCTGGTTCTGATGATGCTGTGCAGCACGGCTTTCGCCGCTGGCTTCGAAGTGCCCGCGGAAGGCTATGACGGCAGCGAAGTGACCATCACCTTCTGCACCCAGCAGGGCACCGCTCTGCAGGAAGTGACCAGCAACTACATCGCGGAATTCAACAAGCTCTATCCCAACATTCACATTGAGCATACCACCCAGGGCAGCTACGACGACGTTCGCGACCAGATCGTGACCGACATCAGCGTGGGCGCGCAGCCCAACGTGGCGTACTGCTATCCGGATCATGTGGCCCTGTACAATCTGGCCAAGGCCGTGCAGACGCTGGATGAGCTGATCGACAGCAAGGTGGAAGTGACCCGCGCCGACGGCACCACCGAGATCCTGGGCCTGACCGACGAGCAGAAGGCCGACTTCATCGAGGGCTACTACGAGGAAGGCCGTCAGTACGGCGACGGACTGATGTACACCATGCCCTTCTCCAAGTCCACCGAAGTGCTGTACTACGACAAGACCTTCTTCGAGGCTAACGGCATCGCCGTGCCCACCACCTGGGAAGAGATGGAGCAGGTCTGCGCCAAGATCAAGGAGATCGACCCCGACTCCATCCCGCTGGGCTATGACAGCGAAGCCAACTGGTTCATCACCATGTGTGAACAGTACAATTCTCCCTACACCAGCGCCACCGGCGAGCACTATCTGTTCAACAACGAGCAGAACCGCGCCTTCGTCAAGATGTTCAACGAATGGTACAACAAGGGCTATCTGACCACCCAGAAGCTCTACGGCGCTTATACCTCCGGCCTGTTCACCGCCACCACCGGCGTGCGCTCCTACATGTCCATCGGCTCTTCCGCCGGTTCCAAGTATCAGCGGCCCGCCGCCAACGCGGACGGCTCCTATCCCTTCGAGGTGGGCATCGCTACCATTCCTCAGGTGAGCAGCGACAACCGCAAGGTCATCTCTCAGGGCCCCAGTGTCTGCATCTTCAAGAAGGACAATCCCCAGGAAGTCATCGCGTCCTGGCTGTTCGTCAAGTTCCTGACCACCAGCGTGGACTTCCAGGCGGAATTCTCCATGGCCTCCGGTTATGTGCCCGTCATTAAGTCCGTCACCGACAACGCGGTGTACGCCGATTTCCTGGCGCAGGCCGACGGCGGCGACTATGTGGCCGCGCTGAGCACGCAGGTCTGTCTGGAGCAGGCGGACGCTTACTACACCTCTCCCGCGTTCGTGGGTTCCTCCACGGCCCGCGACCAGGTGGCCGCTCTGCTGTCCAAGTGCCTGACCCTGACCGGCGACGATGTGGACGCGCAGATCGAAACGGCTTTCGAAGAAGCCATTGACGAGTGTGAATACGCCAACTAAGCGCTTTTGCCTCCGAGTGCTGCTGAGCTTTCTGCTGCTGGCAGCGCTCGCCCTTCCGGCGCTGGCGGACGAAACGGACTACGCCGTCCGCCATCGGCCGGGGGAAACCGCCGGTACACGGGTATTGGAAGCGTCGGTTCTTACCTTCGTAGACGGAGATACCACGCACTTTTCCGTACCGGAGGAACAGTTCCCCGGCGGGGTGCTGAAGGGCCGCTATCTGGCGATCAACACGCCGGAATGCACCGGAAAGGTCGAACCCTTCGGGCAAGCGGCTTCCGACTTCACCCGGGAAAAGCTCTCGTCCGCCTCTGCAATCCGGCTGGAATCGGATACGGCGGACTGGAAGCTGGACTCCACCGGCCAGCGGACGCTGGTCTGGGTATGGTACAGGCCCTCGGAAGGGGAACCGTATCGCAACCTGAACATCGAGCTTTTGCAGAACGGTCTTGCCGCCGGCAGCGGCGTAGCCCGCAACCGTTACGGCCAGACCTGCGCAAAGGCCCTTGAACAGGCAAAGCAGGAAAAGCGGAATCTGTACTCCGGTCAGCCCGACCCGGACTTCTACTACGGAGACGCGATCGAACTGACCATTCGGGAACTGCGGGAACACCCGGAGGAATACGCCGGCAAAAAGGTGGCGTTCACCGGTTCCCTTATTCTCAACGATGGCGGAAGCGTCTATGCCGAGGCTTTCGACCCGGAAACGGGGCGGTACTACGGCATGTCCGTCTACTACGGCTATAACCTCAGCGGCGGCGGACTGGAAGCGCTGCACGTGGGCAATCAGACCCGCATCGTGGGCACGTTTCAGTATTACGAGGCCGGGGGCGTCTGGCAGGTATCCGACGTGAAATACCGCATGATGAAGCCGGACGACCCGGACAATCTGCGCAAGCTGGACGGGGGGAAAAAGCCCGCGTATCAACGGCTGACGGCAGCCGAGCTGGCGCAGGAGGGTTCGCTTTTGGCGGCCTCCTCCGCGGAGCTTCAGGGCCTGACGGTGGAAAGTGCCGAAACCGAAACGGACGAAGACGGCGCGGTTTCCCTGCGGCTTGGCTGCCGTCAGGACGAGGAAACCGTATGGGTTCGGACGCTCCCGCTCAGGGATGCGATGACGTCGCTTCTGCCTGCGGAACAATATCTTCACCATCAGATCGACGTTAAAGGAATGGTAAAATGCGGCGAAGAGGGGGCGTATCTGCTGGTTTTCCAGCCGGAGGGCCTCACGCTTCACCCCTGAACATGACAAGGAGAAAGAAAATGAAAAAGTTTTTTGCGCTGCTGACTGCGCTGGTGCTGTGCGCGACCCTGTTTACGGGCATCGCCGTGGCCGAGGATGAAAATCTGGCTTCCGCCAAGGGACTTCTGGATTTCTGGTTCAAGAACAAGAGCCGCGACAAGCTGACCCAGACGGCGGAGGATTACGAGGTTCCCGCTCAGCTGATGATCGACGGCGTGGCCTATCCCCTGACCTGGTCTGTGGATACCGACACGATCCAGATCACCCCTGCCGAGGACGGCAAGTATCTGGTGGACGTGGACGAAGCCAATCCCAAGGATCTGGTGTACACCCTGACCGCTACCGTGACCGCGCCCGACGGCAGCACGCTGGACGTGCCCTATGAACGGATGGTTCCCGCCGCGGTTCTGGATATGAGCTATGCGGACATCGTGGCCGCCGCTTATGCGCTGGACACCGATGCTGCCATGACCAAGGCCCAGCGCCTGTTCGGCAAGGTGATCTCCATTGACACTGCGTGGAGCGATGAGTATCAGAACATCACCGTGACCATTCAGGTGGGCGAGCTGGCCGACCAGCCCATCCAGTGCTTCCGCCTGACCGGCGAGGGCGCGAAGGATCTGAAGGAAGGCGACGAGATCACCGTCGAGGGCATCCTGAAGAACTATCAGGGCACCGTCGAATTTGACAAGGGCTGCGTGCTGGTGGGCTTTGGCGAGATCATCAGCCAGGCCGCCACGCTGGACGCCGCTTACGCGCTGGAGGACGGCGCTGCACTGACCAAGCCCAGCGTTCTGAAGGGCGTTGTTTCCAGCATCGACACCGCGTGGAGCGACGAGTATCAGAACATCACCGTGACCATCGTGTGCGACGGCAAGGAAGGGCAGTCCATTCAGTGCTACCGCCTGACCGGCGAGGGCGCGAAGGATCTGGCCGTGGGCGATGAGATCGCTGTGTTCGGCACCATCAAGAACTACAAGGGCACCATCGAATTTGACAAGGGCTGCGTGCTGGTTCCTGTGGACAGCGTGGCCAGCGTCAAGGCAGTGATCGCCGGTTATGCGCTGGCGGAGGACGCTGCCATGACTTCCGAGTCCACCATCACCGGCGTGATCGTCGCCATTCCCACCGCGTGGAGCGACGAATATCAGAACATCACCGTGAATATGGTGGCCGCCGGTCTGGAAGACTATGTGATCCAGTGCTACCGTCTGACCGGCGAAGGCGCGAAGGATCTGAAGGAAGGCGACGAAATCACCGTCACCGGCATTCTGAAGAACTACAAGGGTACTGTCGAATTTGACAAGGGCTGCACCCTCCAGTAACACAATGGTCAAGTGAGGAGCGTTAGACCTTTGCTTGTCAAAAAAGCTCGCCGCAGGCGAGCTTTTTTGACACAAACGGTTGCGGGCTTTGGGTTCGGAAGCTGAACGGCTGCGCGTTCCGAGCTTGTTCGGGACGTGCGATCCAGCCCAAGCGCAGGTGCAGCGCGAAACCAGCAGGAATGACGATAGCAGTTCCTGCGGCGATTGAGCGGCAGCAGTGCCTCCTGCACCTCCCCTTTGTTGGCAGACTGAGGCCGGCACGTGAAAGCGCGCCGGCCCTTTAGGTACGTCCGGTCAGTCGGAAAAGCAAGGAAAAAGCGCTTCTGCCTCAAGAGGAGAAGCGCTTTTCAAATGGAGCCTGTGTTCGTGGGTCAATCTAGATCCCATTCGCAGATGTAGCTGCAGCCGGGGTCCACCTTGGCATGCTCATAAAAATGACTGTCGTTCCATGTGCCATCCAGATGCTTATAGAAGTACATGCCGTAGCGTTCCCGGGGAGAGCAGCTTGGTTCGTCCCGGTGCCAGTTCCCATAGTCGAACGGCTCACCGGTGACCCAGATCCAGTCGCCGGTGCGGGCCTCGTCGGAAAGGCCGAAGAAGGCGGTCAGGTAGCCGCTGTCCCGCATGAAATGATAGACAAAGTCATTTTCCTCCGCGCTGGTCAGGGTCGCCAGATGGCCGCCCAGCAGCTCGCAGAATACCTGCGCCTGCCGCCAGAGGGGCACGCCCTTGAAGATTTGATACTGATGCTTCGTGCCGTCGGGCGCGGTGAAAACTTCTGACTTATCAGAGGTGTGGTCGTCTCGAAGCTGAGTGGCGGTGATGGGTTCCATTTCCGGCATCACCATTACGGCGGCGTTGCTGAAATCGCCCAGCGATTCAAACAGCGCATTGGAGGTGTCCAGATCCCACACCATGCGGGCACATTCGGCCTGAATATACATGGCGTTATTCTTCAGCGTTTCGCCAATCTGCGCGGCGCGTTCCGAAGCGTCCTCATAAGAGGCGGCCTCGAATCCGGCCTGCGCGGCCTTTGGATCGCCCGCTTCTTCCAACGCGGCGGCGGCGTAGTAAAGCTGCGCCCCCGTAACGGATTTCTTCAGCGCGGCGGCCTGCTCGGCGCTGTCCTTGTAATCGCCAAGCGCCAGATACTGCGCCAGCGCTGCGGCCTTGTCGCTGTTTTCCCCGGCCAGCGCGTACTCGGCTTTCTGCCAGGCTTCCTGCATCTTGACGGCCTGCTCGGCGCTGTCCTCGTAGCCGCCCAGCGCCAGGAACCAGTTGGCGGCGGAAAGATAATCGCCGTCATGAGCGTAATCCTGCGCCTTGGCATAGGCGCTGCGGCGGGCCAGCTCCCGCGCCGTTTCATAGACCTTTTCGGTAGCGCCCTCGTGAGCGCCTGCTTCGATGAAGCTGTCCCGGGCCTCGGCCAGCTGTCCGGCGGCTTCCAGCTCCAGCCCCTTGGCATAGGCCTGATTTTCCGCTTCCAGCTTCAGCTGCTCCTGCAGCTTTTCATCGGCGGCCTGGGCGCGTTTGCGGCTGTCGCTGAAGGAACCCAGCGATTCGAAGAGTTCCTTGGCTTCGGCGTATTCGCCGTTGGAATACAGTTCCTTGGCGCGCAGATAATCGCTGCGCATCACCTGCGTGGTGCAGGTGCCCAGATAGGATTTGCTTTTTTCATAATTGCCCAGCGCTTCAAACAGGGGCTTTGCCTCGGCGTATTTCTTCTGGCTGTAGAGGGAAACCGCCTCTTTGTAGGTCGCGGCCTTCCACTGCCGGCGGCTGTCCCCGGCCCTGGCCCGGCTGTCGGAAAAGTCCTCCAGAGCGGTGAAGGCTTCATAAGCCTCGGCGTATTCTCCCGCCTCGTAAAGCTGGAGCGCTGCGTCGTACCGGGCCTGGAGCGCCGCATCGTCTGTGCTTTCGGCCAGAGCCGCGCCCGTCAGCAGCAGCGCCGCCAGCGCCAACGCCATCAGTTTGGAAGCAAAACGTGAGTTTTTCATGATGACAGTTCTCCTTTGCCGTCACTGTGCGTCCGTCTGGGTCAGGGTATCCAGCGGGAACGTGCCCAGCGTGATCAGACTGGTTACAGAGCGGTCGTTTTTCTTGTTGTAGTGCCGGTCGGAATTCACCAGCTGGCCCATGAAGACCAGCTTGACCGAGTTGCCGCCGTCCAGATTCAGAGCTTCGGTGCAGCCCAGCTCCTTCATCCGCTCGGCCACCCAGATCAGCCCTACGCCGTCGGAACGCTTGTTGCGGCCCTCCACGGTCATCAGCAGGTAATGGTTCGGCTCGATCATGCCCAGCGCCTGCCGGGGATTGGCGTATTCGAATACCTTGTCGATCACCTGCTGGCCGATCTGGCTCTCGCTGAGCAGCACGGGGCCGAAGCACCAGGTGTCCGTAGCGCCCTGCGCCATCAGCTCTTCGCCGTCGATGCTGCCCGCCAGATAGGTCTTCATGCTTCCGTCGGGATACAGGGCGATCAGGTCATAGGAGGGCAAAGTATAATGAGGCTCTTTCAAAGAATCGTTGGCCAGAAGCACGCCGTTCTGGATAATGATGCCCGGGCGGCGCTTCTGATAGACCCGGAAGCCGTAGAAATCGTCGCTGAAGGCCAGAATGCTGTTGAGCTGGGTAGCAAAGTCCTCGGCCATCATGAAGCGGCGGCCGATCTGCTCGGGATTGGCATGCTGGGTGACGAACTTCACGCCCGGGATCAGCTTGATCTCGGTTTCGTACCACACCAGCTTGCGGTTGCGCTCCACCACGTCCTGAAAGCGGCGGATGTTGATGAACAGCTGGCTGTCCACATACGTCCATTCGCCTGCTTCATCGTCCATCACCAGATAATAGGACGGATCCGCGTCTTCGGGAAGGAAGCCGTCGGCGGTCAGGGCCGGAGCATCGTCCCGCAGGGCGTAAAGGGGCGTGAAGGCAGCGGTACTGTCTTCGGCGGAAGGCTGGGACGCGGGCGCTTCCGTGACTTCGGGAGCAGCCGTTTCAGCGACGGATTCCTCCGCTATAGCGGCAGGCAGCAGGGACAGCAGCATGACCAGCGCCGCCGCGCAGGCCGCCAGCCGCTTCGAAAAGAGAAAACCGGTCTTTTTTTGGCACATCATACAGCAAACCCTTCCTGAATGGCAAACTTTTGTAACGCAAGCCACATTCGCATCATTATAGCATAGCCCGCAATGCTTAGGCAAGGAAAAAAGGCGGGGAAAAGGCCGCAGCAAAGGGGATTTTCGGCGCAGTTTTTCTTTGACGGCGGGCCGTTTGTATGATAGGATAGCGTCCGGATCCGAAAAGAGTGAAGATACACGATGGGATAGGGAAAAGCCCGCAGGAGGAATGACATCTATGGAAAAGGATTTGACACAGGGAAAACCGGCGCGGGTGCTGCTTCGTTTCGCACTGCCGGTGATCGGCGGCAATCTGTTCCAGCTCTTTTATACGCTGGCCGACTCTGTAATCGTGGGCCGCACGCTGGGGGCGGACGCGCTGGCGGCGGTAGGCTCCACCAGCATCATCATTTATCTGGTGCTGTGCTTTATTCAGGGCTTTACCGGCGGTTTCGGCATCTGCCTGGGTCAGCGCTTCGGCGCAAAGGATCAGGCTGGAATGGAGCGAAGCGTTCGGATTTCGTGGGCGCTGTCCCTGTTTTTTACCCTTGCGCTGACGGTGCTGTGCTGTTTGCTGGCCCATCCCATTCTGCGGTGGATGCAGACGCCGGACGCGATCTATGCGGCCGCCTATGACTACATGTTCGTCATTCTGCTGGGCACGGGTGCGACGATTTTCTACAACATGATCTCCAATATGCTGCGGGCTTTGGGCGACAGCCGCACCCCGGTGATTTTTCTGGTCGTGTCCTCGCTGGGCAATGTGGCGCTGGATATTCTGTTCATCGTCCCGCTGAAGATGGGCGTTGCGGGCGCGGCGTGGGCGACCGTGCTCAGCCAGCTGATTTCCGCCATTCTGTGTACCGTTGTGGGGGTGCGGAATTATCCCGTGATGCGCCAGCGCCTGTCTTCCCTCTGGATGAAGGAATGGCGGCTGGAAGCGGCGACCCATCTGAAAATCGGTTTCCCCATGGGCTTTCAGATGTCGGTGATGTGCATCGGCCAGCTTGCCATGCAGGCGGCGGTGAACGCGCTGGGGCCGTCGGCCATTGCCGGCTATACCGCCGCAACCAAGGTGGATCAGTTCTCCGTGCTGATGAACAACGCCATCGGCATTGCCGCGGCCAACTATGTGGCCCAGAACTACGGTGCAAAGCTGTATGACCGCATCCGGGAGGGCGTCCGGGCGGCGCTGATCCAGCTGACTACAGCCAATGTGCTGATGGCCGCGCTGATGCTGGTCTGCCGCAGACAGGTGGTCTCTCTGTTCATTGACGCGCCGACTGCCGCTGTGGTGGAGTATGCGGTGGGCTATCTGGTGGCCGTCGCGCCCTTTTATCCGCTGCTGGGCTTCCTGCTGATTTACCGCTCCGCCGAGCAGAGCATGGGGGACAGCCGTTCGCCGTTCATGGCCTGCATGATCGAGCTGGTGCTGCGCATTGCCGCGACCACCTTTCTGTCCCGGCTGATCGGCTACACCGGCGTATGTCTGGCCAGTCCGCTGGCGTGGCTGGGCGCGATCGCACTGCTGATCCCGGTGTATTACCGGCGCATGCGCCTGTTGACCCGCGGCGTGTGAACTTGCGCGAAGGCGGGTTTGCCCTGTATAATAGGAAACGGCTGTTCGGCTTCTGCCGGAGGCCGTTGGAACGGGAACGGAAGCAAGGAAAGGAAACCATATGTTTGAAGCCATTCGAGCGCTGATCGAGGCCCATGACGTGATCCTGCTGCACCGGCATCAGAACCCGGACGGGGACGCGCTGGGAAGCCAGATCGGCCTGAAACACCTGATTTTGGATCAATACCCGGGCAAAACCGTTTACGCTGTGGGCGACCCCGCCGGGCGATACGCCTTCATGGAGGACAGCGTCATGGACGAGGTCCCCGACGAAGTCTACGCGGGCGCGCTGGCCATTGTGCTGGATACGTCCGCCAGAGCGCTCATCAGCGACGGACGTTATGCATCCGCCGGGGCCACGGCGCGCATCGACCACCATTTGTTCTGCGAGACCATTACGGAGACGGAAGTGGTGGACAGCAGCTTTGAAAGCTGCTGCGGCCTGATCGCCGCCATGGCGCAGGAATCCGGCTGGAAGCTGTCGCCGCTGTCGGCCAGGTCCCTCTTTACGGGGATGGTGACGGATTCGGGACGGTTTCGGTACGACGCGGTCAACGCCCGCACCTTCCGGCTGGCCGCTTTTCTGCGGGAACAGCCTTTTGATACCAACGAACTGTACAACAACCTCTACGCCATGGACTATGAACAGGTTCGCCTGCGGGCGCAGTTCGCGCTGAAGATCCGCTTTACGCCCCATCACGTGGCCTATATTTACACCACGCAGGAGGAAAAGGAGCAGTATCACGCGGATGATTTCACCATCTCCCGCGGCATGGTCAATGTCATGTCGGATATAGCCGGGGTTCATGTATGGGTGAACTTTACGGAGAGCGACAGGGGCGTGCTGTGCGAACTGCGGTCGGATCGGGCCAAT
>CAKUCE010000108.1 GCA_934643535.1 uncultured Clostridia bacterium
GGGCTGACCAATGTGACGGATATTTTTCTGGGCAACGCCATAAAAACCTACACATTCTTCCATATTCTGGCCTGGACCATGGTCTGGGCGGTGCTGGCCACCTTCACCAACTACATTCTGGGAATGCTGCTGGCCGTGGTCATCAATCACAAGGCCGTGCGGCTGAAAAAGATGTGGCGCACCCTGTTTATCATTTCCATCGCCATTCCCCAATTCGTCAGCCTTTTGCTGATCTCCCGGGCGCTGGAGCCGCAGGGAGCCATCAATGTGGCGCTGATGGAGCTGGGCTGGATCCAGTCTCCTCTGCCCTTTCTGCAGGACCCCACGCTGGCGCGGATCTGCGTGGTGGTCATCAATATGTGGATCGGCATTCCCTATACCATGATGACCTTCAGCGGCGTTCTGATGAATATTCCCTCCGACCTGTACGAAAGCGCAGAGATCGACGGCGCGGGGCCGGTGCGAAAATTCGTCAGCATCACGCTGCCCTATATGATCTTCGTCACCGCGCCCGCCACCATTACCACCTTTGTGGGCAATATCAACAATTTCAACGTCATCTATCTGCTGACGGCAGGCGGGCCCTTTGCGCTGGATTATTATCAGGCGGGCAAGACCGACCTGCTGGTCACGTGGCTGTATAAACTCACGGTGGATCAGCACGACTACGCGCTGGCCTCCACCATCGGCATTTTCATCTTCATGATCGTTTCCACCCTGTCCCTGACGGTGTACAACCACACCGGAGCCGTGAAAAAGGAGGATACTTTCCAATGAAGACCGAAACGACCCGTGCCATCCGCCCGATGCGGCGCAGAAAGAACCTGCGCAAGCTGGGGGTCTCCGTGTCCCTGCACACCCTGCTCACCGTGCTTTCCATTCTTTGGATGGTGCCGGTTTTCTGGCTGATTCTCTCCTCCTTCCGGGGCGAAAAGGGGGCGTTCACACCCTACCTGTGGCCGCGGATCCTGACCCTGAAGAACTATGTGCGCCTGTTTACGGATACGTCGCTGTTCAATTTTCCCCGCTGGTTTCTGAACACGCTGTTCGTGGCCTGCGTATGCTGCGTCATCACCACCGTGCTGACGCTGATGGTGGCGTATGTATACTCCCGGCTGCGATTCCGGGCCCGAAAGCCCCTGATGAACATTTCGCTGGTGCTGGGCATGTTTCCGGGCTTCATGAGCATGATCGCCATCTACCACTTCATGAAGGCCGTGGGGCTGGATCAGACCCTGCTGGCGCTGATTCTGGTCTACTCCGGCAGCGCCGGGCTGAACTACTACATCGCCAAGGGCTTCTTCGACACGCTGCCCCGCTCGCTGGATGAAGCCGCCACGCTGGACGGCGCGACCCGGCACACGATCTTCTGGAAGATCATCCTGCCCAACGCCAAGCCCATCGTGGCCAATACCGCCATCAACGCCTTCATTGCGCCGTGGGTGGATTTCATCTTCGTCTCGGTCATCATGAAGGACAACTACAACAACTACACCGTGGCCAAGGGCCTGTACACCATGGTGGACAAGGCCAACATCTACGAATACTACACTGTTTTCTGCGCCGGTGCGGTGGTGGTGGCCGTTCCCATTGTGCTGCTGTTCATCCGGCTGCAGAAATACTACGTGGCGGGCGTTGCCGCCGGCGCCTCGAAAGGATGAAATGCCCATGAATCTTGCCGCTGTTTTTCACCGTCCCATGAGCGAATATGCCTTTGCCGTGGACGAGAACACCTATGTTTTTCGCCTGCGGGCCCAGCGGGGCGACGTGAAACGCTGCACGCTGCACTATGCCGACCGGGCCGCCATGACCCCGGAGCTGGATTTTCAGCGCATGGAAATGCCCCTCTGGCGCAGCGACAGGCTCTACGACTGGTTCGAGGGAACGCTGAAATGCCCTTTTGAGCGCATTGCCTACCATTTCGAGCTGGACGACGGCAGCAAGACCTGCCGTTATGCCGGGGACTGCTTCGAAAAAGATCCGGCCATGATCCGGCGCTCGGAGCATTTTCAGCTGCCCTATAATCACCGGGCCGACCGGCTGTCCGTCCCGGACTGGACGGAGGACGCGGTTGTCTACAATATCTTTCCCGACAGCTTTGCCGACGGCAGACGCTCTCTTTCCGGCCGGACGGGCGAGGCAGATTTTCAGGGCGAAACCTGCCTTTCCCGGCTGGGCGGCACGCTGAACGGCGTTCGGGAAAATCTGGACTACCTGCGGGAGCTGGGCTTCAACTGCCTGTATCTGAATCCCATCTTCGCCGCTTCGTCCTACCACAAATACGACACGCTGGACTATTTCCGCATCGACCCCACCCGGGGCACGGAGGACGACTTCCGGGCGCTGGTGAAGGAGGCCCACCGGCTGGGCCTGCGGGTGCTGATCGACGGCGTGTTCAATCACATCGGCTGGAAGCATCCTTTCTTTCAGGACGTATTGAAGCGGGGCAAGTCCTCGCCCTACTGGAGCTGGTTCTATGCCCTGCCGGAGCATCCCCGCTATCCCGATGCGGGCGAACTGCCGGAGTATGCCTGCTTTTCCTACGTGCCCCAGATGCCCAAGACCGACACCTCCTGCCCGGAAATGCGGGACTATTTCTGCAAAGTCGGCGCTTACTGGGTGCGGGAGTTTGACGTGGACGGCTGGCGGCTGGATGTGGCCAACGAAATGGACGACGGATTCCTCCGGGCCTTCCGGAAAGCCGTCAAACGGGAAAAGCCGGATGCGCTGGTCATCGGCGAGGTCTGGGAAAACGCGGCGCATTTCGTGAACCACGGGCTGATGGACGGAGCCATGAACTACGACTTCCGCCGTTTCTGCCGCCAGTTTTTTGCCGAAGGCTCCATCGACGCGGCGGAGTTCGATCTGCGCCTCAGCGGTCTTTTGACCCGTTATCCCCGGCAGATGATGCCCGCCCAGCTGAACCTGCTGGACAGCCATGACGTCAGCCGCTTTCTCACCCTCTGCGGCGGGGACCGTGCCCGGATGGAGCAGGCGGTCCTGTTCCAGATGGCCTTTCCCGGAATGCCCTGCGTCTTCTACGGCGACGAAAAGGGGCTGGAGGGCACTTCGGAGAACGAATACCGCCGCCCCATGGAATTTGACCGTCCGGACGAGCTGGAAGCCGTTTACCGCCGGATGATCGCCCTGCGGAAGGAACACCCGGCCCTGCGGCACGGGGATTTCCGGACGGTGCTGGCTCGGGAACGCCTCTTTGTCTGCCGGCGCGATGCGGCAGAGGAAAGGCTGACCATCTGCTGGAACGCCGGAGACGAAGCGGCGGCGGTTCCGGGCTTTTCGAAAGAAAACGTTCCCCTCTTGCAAAAGGGCTGGAACGGTGGTTTACTGGAAGGGCGCGGATATGCGGTTTTTCGGACGGAAGGCCCGTAACGCTCCGACTTTTTTCCAAAAAGATCAGAAAGGATTGCCATGGCCATCACCATTTACGATCTGGCGAGGGAAGCCCATGTTTCCATCGCCACCGTCTCCAAGGCGCTGAACAACAGCTACACCATCTCAGACAAGACCCGGGAGCGGATCCAGGCGCTGGCCCGGCAGATGAACTATCAGCCCAACGCCCGGGCCCGCAGCTTTGCCCGGCAGCGGAACGGCACCGTGCTGTTCGCCGCCAATCTGGCCCGCGGCGTGGCGTTTGAGGACCCGCACCTGTTTGAGATCATCAACGGCGTGGAGCGCCGGTTGGACGAAAAGGGCTATTCGCTGCTCATCAAGCACGTACCGCCGGAGGACGCGCCGGAACGTATCTGCTCCCTGATGCAGAGCGAGCAGGCGGACGGCGTTATGCTCCACGCCGGGATTCTGACCCGCTCGCTGGCCAGCGTGCTCATCCGGGAGGAAATGCCCCATCTGGTGGTAGGCAAGCCTTCTTTTTCCTGCAACGTCTGCTGGATGGACGTGAGCCACGAGGCCGCCGGGCAGCTGGCCGCCAATTATCTGCTGGACAAGGGCTACCGCCGCATCGTCTTTCTGCTGGACACCGAGGGCGAGGGCAAGATCGCCCAGCGCCGTCTGGACGGCCTGAACGCCGCGCTGGAAGAGGAAGACCTGACCATCGAAAGCATTCCCGGCGTGAACGGCTACGAGGACAGCTACCGTCAGACCGCCGAGTTGCTCAGACGGCCGGAGCTTCCGGAGGTAATCCTGTGCGCCAACAACTATCTGGCCATCGGATGCCTTCAGATGCTTCGCCAGCAGGGCGTTCGCATTCCCGAAGATATGGCCCTGATGACCTTCGACAACTATCCGTTTTCCATGCTGCTCAAGCCTCAGCTGACCGCCATTGAAGTGGATATGTTCGAGCTTGGGTGGGAAGCGGCCCACTTCATGCTGCAAAAGCTGCGTAAGCCCAATTTGCAGACGCAGTCCTTCTGTACCGTGCCCACGCTGCTGGAACGGGAATCCACCTGATAAAGAGAAAATGCACTATGCTCCGGGCTGGCTGACCGGAGCTTCTGACTGTCGAAAAACTCCTGATTGGCCGCCATTGCCCGCGAACAGCGCTCTGCGGCCCGCTCCGCTTCGCGTTGCGGGCTTCGGACTGCGCGCCCTTAAGCTGGTTCGCTGGGAATGCTGCGGCATAAGGCTTAACCCCGGCAGGCAGCACCGCAGGGAAGCAGGTGTGACATGAAACGAGCGGGGACTACGGCAGTAGTCCCCACGACGATTGAGTGGCAGCAGTGCCTCCTGCACCTCCACCCGAAAAGCAGACCGTCCTGCCGGGACGCGGCGGAAAATGTGAACAATCCGAAAATCCTTGGTCCGCCGCATTGACCTTGGCCCGGCTTTCTTCCTATAATAAGGCTGTCATAAGGTTCGGGGATGAGCCGCCGGGAAGGGAGCGCTGCGCGATGGAAGCATGGAATCCGATTTTGTGGGAATTTTCCAGAGTCATGCGGGAGTGTCATCGAAGGATCGGCGCGCTGCTGGGCAAGGAAAAGCCGCCGGTGGGGCAGGCCCCGATCATGGGCATGCTGCGCGTGCAGGACGGGCTGACGCAGGCGGAACTGTCGGAGCGCCTGCAGCGGAACGAAACCTCCGTGGCGCTGGCGGTGGAGCGGCTGGAGCAGGAAGGATACGTCACGATTGAGGGCACGGCCGGAAAAATGGGCCTGCACCTGACTGCCGCCGGACAGGCCGAGGCAGCGCGGATGGCCCGGGCCCTGGATGAAACGGAGAAGCTCGCCCTGCAGGATTTTACGGTGGAGGATATTGCCCAGCTGCACAGCCTGCTGGAACGGATGCATCGCAATCTGCAGGACAAGAACCCTTCCGGGGAGCACAAGCCCCGGCTGGAATATTAAGGCAATACCGTACAAATGAGCGGCTGCGGTATTGTTCTAAGGAGAAGCGCGTCGGTTTTGCCGGGCGCGTTTTTTCATGCTATAATAGCGGCGGCAGATCGCATACGAGCAGAGGGGGAGATTCGCCATGCTGGGACTGAAACGGGGAACGGTTCTTCTTGCGCCCCATGAAAAGGAATGGGAAACCTTCGCGGTAGAAACCATGGACAGGCTTCGGGCCGTGTTGGGGGATACGGCCGTGGAAATGCAGCACGTGGGCAGCACCGCCGTTCCGGCGATTCAGGCCAAGCCCATCGTCGATCTGGCGGTGGCCGTCCGCAGCCTTTCGGACGTGGAGCCGCTGCTTCCGGAGCTGGAAGCACAGGGCTTTTATCATGCGGCTCATGGCGATGACGAGGGGCAGATTTTGCTGGTATGCGGCGACCTGAAAGCGGATACCCGCACCTGCCACATCCACGTGGTGCGGGCGGGCAGCATGGAATGGCGCAATTATGTGAATTTTCGGGATTATCTGAACTTCTACCCCAAAAAGGCGGCGGAATATGAAACCTTGAAGCAGGAGCTTCAGCGGCGCTTTCCTAACGACCGGAACGCATACACCGAAGGCAAGGCGGAATGGATCGCCTATGCCCTGCGCAAAGCGCTGGTCTGGTCGTTTCTGGGAGAAAAGGTTCACGTGGAGATGGACCGGCCCATCGGAACGGAGCATCCCAAGCATCCGGGGCTGTATTATCCCATTAACTACGGCTATCTCCCCGGCGTAGTGGGCGGCGATGGGGAAGAGCTGGACGTGTATGTTATGGGCGTTCAGGAGCCGCTTAAGACGTTTGACGGGCGGGTGATCGGCATTGTTCACCGGCAGGACGACAACGAAGACAAGCTGGCAGCTGCGCCGGACGGAATGATTTTCGATCAGGCGCAGATCGCGCGGCAGGTATCTTTTCAGGAACAATACTACCACAGCGAGGTGGAACCGCTGTATCATCATTCCTGCGGCGTGATCCCCTGCCGGCCTGGCGAAAAGGGCTTTGAATATTTGCTGCTGCTTCAGCGGGAGTCGAATACGTGGAGCTTCCCCAAGGGCCATCAGGAGATGGGGGAGACCGAGCGGGAGACGGCGCTGCGGGAGGCATGGGAGGAAACCGGCTGCCGGGCGGAGCTTTGGGACGGTTTCCGGCAGGAGATCACCTATGCGCTGAAGGAGCGCAAGGGACAAAAGCGGGTCACGCTGTTTTTGGGCCGGTTGGAGGGCGAGCTTTCCCTGCGGCAGGAGGAGATCGCCGCCTCCCGCTGGATGAACGCCGAACAGGCGCTGGCCCTTTTGCACAAAGGCTATCGGCCGATTCTGGAAAAAGCGGAGGATTTTTTGTCAAAACAGGGGTGAAAGGACAAAAATCCCTCTTCTCCGGCAAAAACCCGCCCGGGAAACCCTTGTATTTCCTTTGGTGATGTGGTATAATGACCCTGCCTTTCATTCGAAGGCAGGTTTCTGGTACCATTTCGACGAAGGATACAGAAAGAAGGGTTTTCGAAAAGAGTGGGTATCGCTTTCCTTTTCTGCTTGAGGGCAGCTGACAGCACCGCGGCCGGCATGGGAGTTCCCGGGTCGCTGTTTGCAAGCCGCAAAAGCGAAAGGATGTAAGCGATAGCGGCCGCTTTTTTTGTTGCGTTCTTCCTGTTTCCGCCAAACAGAGCACTACCGGAGGATGAATGACGGATGGCAAAGAAGAAAATGACCGCGTCCCGCAGCGCTGCGCAGGACGTGGAACGGCTGGCCCGGCAGTTGGCCGACGAACAGGGCGTGGAGCTGGTGGAGGTCTCCCTGCAGAAGGAAAGCCGGGGCAAATGTCTGCTGGTGTTTATTGACCGGGAGGGCGGCATCAGCCTGGACGACTGCGAAAAATACCACCGGGCGCTGCAGCCGCTGGTGGAGGACGTGGATTACGACATCATGGAGGTGTCCAGCGCCGGAATGGATCGGCCCATCAAGACCCGCCGCGATTTTGAAAAGAACCGGGACGCGCTGGTGGAGGTCCGCCTTTTTGCCGCCCAGAACGGCTCCAAGCTGTTTCAGGGCCTTCTGAAGGATTTTACCGACGAGCAGGTGGTTCTTCAGCCGGCGGAGGGAGAGGCGCTTGTATTCCCCCGCAGGGCCGTAGCCATCGTCAGGCCGGTCATCGACTTTGACGAGGACGATCTTCCCGACGGCGGCGAGGCGTTGGACGGCGAATTCTCCGAGATGGAATTTGAATAAAAAACGAATCGAAATATCAATGAAACAGGAGTAAGAAGCAATGAGGGTTACGAAAAAGAATCAGCAGCAGAACGGGCACCGGGAGATTGTTGACGCGGTCAAGGCGCTGTCCGCCGAAAAGGACATCGAACCGGAGATCCTCTTCAACGCGATCGAAGAGGCCATGAAGGCCGCCTACAAGAAGAATGTCTCCCGGGATGAAAACGCGCCCAGTAACCTGTCCGTCACCATGGACCGCAATACTGGCGACGTTCATGTTTTCGCCCGGAAAACCATTACCGACGACGTAGAGGATCCCGCCAACCAGATCACGCTGGAGGACGCGCTGAAAATCCGCCCCGACTACCGCATGGGCGACATCGCCGAGATCGACGTGACCCCCAAGGGCTTCCTGCGTACCGCCGCCCAGACCGCCAAGCAGGTCATCATGCAGCGCATCCGCGAAGCGGAACAGGGCCGCATTTATGAGGAATATTCCGACAAGGAAAACGAGATCCTCACCGCTATCGTGCAGCGGGTGGAGCCCAAGGGCGTGTATGTGGAGCTGGGCCGCACCGAGGGGATCATGGAGCCCGGCGAATATATGCCCGGCGAGGAATATCATATCGACGATCATATTAAAGTATATGTGCTGGAAGTGAACCGCACCGGCCGGGAAATGCTCCACGGGCCGCAGGTTCGCGTCAGCCGTATTCATCCCGGTCTGGTGAAGCGCCTGTTCGAGATGGAAGTGCCGGAGATCGCCGCAGGCGTGGTGCAGATCAAGTCCATCGCCCGGGAAGCCGGAAGCCGCACCAAGATGGCCGTGCATTCCACGGAGATCACCATTGATCCCGTGGGCGCGTGCGTCGGCCCCCGCGGCAACCGCGTGGAAAAAGTGGTGGAAGAGCTGAAGAACGAAAAGATCGACATCATCAAGTGGTCCGCCGATCCTGCCGAGTTCATCGCCAACGCGCTGAACCCCGCCCACGTGCTCAGCGTGTTTGTTTCCGATACGGAAAAGGCCTGCCGGGTGGTAGTGCCGGACAACCAGCTGAGCCTTGCCATCGGCAAGGAGGGCCAGAACGCCCGTCTGGCCGCCAAGCTCACCGGCTGGCGGATTGACATCAAGAGCCAGAGTCAGGCCGCCGAAATGTTCGACCTGCCCGCCGACGATCAGCCGATGGAAGAAAACCTTGCCATGGGCTATCAGGCGCTGTACAATGAGCCTGCCTCTCCGGAAGCCATGGCCGAATCCGGCCTGCCGGAGCTGCGCGACCTGCCGCTGGAGCTGAGCGGCAGCGACGAGGACGACGACACGCTGTAAGCCGCCGGAGCCGATTGAAACAAAGGAGGGCCTTCGGATGCCTGTAAAGCCGAAGAAAATTCCGATGCGCATGTGCGTGGGCTGCCGGCAGATGAAGCCCAAAAAAGAGCTTTTGCGCGTGGTGCGCTCGCCGGAAGGCGAGGTCAGCCTGGATCCCACCGGCAAAAAGCCCGGACGGGGCGCGTACTGCTGCTACAGCGCCGACTGTCTGAAACGGGCGCTGAAGCAGGGCCAGCTTGACCGCCAGCTGGAGGTCAGACTGACGCCCGAAGTCAATCAGAGCCTGACGGATACCATGAACCGATTGCTGGAGGGAAGTCAGGCATGAACGAGACTGCGGAGGAAAGGGCGCTGTCCTTTCTGGGCCTGTGTATGCGGGCCGGTCAGGTGGTCAGCGGTCAGGAAGCCTGCGTCGCCGCCATACGCGGCGGGCAGAGCGCGCTGGCGCTTTTGGATGCCGGCGCTTCCGAAAACACGCTGAAACGGGTGGAGGACGCCTGCGCCAGTCATCAGGTGCCGCTCTACCGCATCAGCCCCGGCGCGCTGGGGCACGCGATCGGCAAACCCGGACGAATGGTGATTTCCGTTCCCGCCGGGCGTATGGCCGAGAAGCTCCTGACTTATTTTCAGGAACATTGACAGTCCTGCGGACTGTAAAATACATGGGGGTGCAAGGGGTACATGACCAAAGTAAAGCTCAAGGATGCAACCAGGGAACTGCTGAAGGGCGCGGAAGAAACGCTGAGCAAGCTGTCCGGCATGCGCAAGAGCGCGGACGCTCTGGCGCAGTTGGCCAAAAAGCAGGAAAACCAGTTTGCCCGGGAGGAGGAGCGCCGCCGCGCCGAGGAAAAACAGGCGGAGCAGGAGCGGCTGCTCAGTCAGCACGCCAAGGCTTTCACCATGCCTGATACGGACGACGAGCCCAAGCCCGCCGCCGCACCGGCTGCGCCCGCGCCGAAGGCAGAGGAAAAGCCCGTTCCGGAAAAGGCGCCTGTGAAGGCCGTGAAAGCGGAAGCCCCCGAAAAGCCCGCCGCTCCCGTAAAGACGGAAGCGCCGGAGCCCAAAAAGGAAACGCCCCCCGCGCCGAAGGCGGAAGAAAAGCCCGCCCCGGCGGAAGCCCCCAAGGCAAAGGAAGAAAAGAAGGAGCCTGCTCCCGCACCCGTGAAGCAGGAGGAGAAACAGCC
>CAKUCE010000109.1 GCA_934643535.1 uncultured Clostridia bacterium
GGCCTTTGCCGCTTTCGCAGACGGCGCGCCCGCTTCACAATTCGGTTTTTCCGGCTGGCCCTACCGTCAGGAAACGAATTGCGCACCCCGGCAGACCGAATGTCCTGCCACGGCCGAACCGGTTGTCACCCCGTCGCCTGCCGCGACACCCACCGCAGCTCCGACGGTTCAGCCGCCGGTTCTTCCTTCCGAACCGACCCGCTGCCCGGTTCAGGAACCCGTGACTACGCCGCAGCCAGCTCCTACCGCGGAGCCGACTCAGGAGCCTGTTGTTCCGCCGGTCCAAACACCTGAAGCGACCGCTTCCCCTGTGGAAACGCCTGCCGCAACTTCTGTTCCTGCGCAGAAGCCTGCGCAGCAACCTTCTCCTACCGCGGCGAATACGCCGGAACCCACGAAAAATCCAGTGATTGCAACGCCCTCTCCTTCCACGGGCATTGATTATACTACGGGTTCCATCACTGCGCAAGAGGAAAATGCATTTCTTTTGCTGAATCAGGATCGAGCGGCCAACGGCCGTTCCGCGCTTACGCTGGATCCGGCCCTCTGCGCGCTGGCCCGGCTGAAGAGCTGCGACATGAACGAGAACCACTATTTCGCTCACACCTCCCCCACGCTGGGCAACGCGGCAGAGATGCTTCGGAGCCACGGCTATGCCTTCGCCTCCGTGGGCGAAAACATCGCCCATCACGCGAGCGTGGCCAAGGCGCAGGCTGCGTTCATGTCCAGCACCGGTCACCGCACCAACATTCTGGGCAGTCAGTGGACGAAGGTCGGTATCGGCGTATGCACCGACAGTCAGGGATATGTCTACGTCACCCAGCTTTTTGTACGCTGAAGCCCGGTCCCTATGAAAAGAGGCAGGAAAAATCCTGCCTCTTTTTGCATTTACCACCGGGGAAACCGTCCCGGCCTCCGGTTCGGCCAGCCGGTTTCCGTCCGCCGGCGGAGATAGGGCTCTGCGCCGATGCCGACGGCCCGAAGTACGCTTCGGCCCGCCATGCTGCCCCGCGGACGGACGTAAACGCTCAGCGCCGTCCGGCTGTTTTCCTCCGCCTCCACCGGGCGGAAGGGGTCCTCCGTGGGACGTACATGCTGGTATCCGTCGGAATAGACCGGCTCCGCCGCCTTCATTCGGGGCAGGGCCGGAAGAAGCACAGCCTCGCTGGTTTGCAGAGCGGGGCGTTTCCAAAGGGAACGCTGGATCATGCAAACCCTCCTTTCCTTCATGCCTTCCATGCTGGTTTGGGAAGCTGCTTCATCCTATTCATTTCGGGCGGAAACGTGTGCGGCCAGCCATTCCTCCCGGGTGACGGCGTACACCCGGGTAAAGGTGTTCCCATCATCCGGGTAGGTTTCCACCAGATGCATGCCGTTCTTTTGAGCCACGCCGCAGGAGGCGCGGTTGTCATATTTCATATAAGAACAAACCCCGGGGAGCTTCCGTTCCTCAAAGGCGTACCGCATGCATCTCTGAGCAGCCTCGGAGGCATAACCCCGGCGCTGATACTCCCTCTTGATATGATAGCCGATCTCCGGCAGCATCCGTCCATGAATGCACTGCATGGTCATGCCGCAGTCGCCGATAAAGCGGTTTTCTTCCTTCAGGATCACCGCCCACAGGCCAAAGCCGTAGGTCTGATAGTTTTCCAGATTCCACTGGAGCCACTGCCGCACCTTTTCTTCATCGAAGGGCGCGGGATAGTACCGCATGGTTTCCGCATCCGAAAGGATCTCATACCATGCCGTGAAATCGTCGTTTGTCAGTTCCCGTAAAACCAGCCTTTCCGTTTCCAACCGCATAATGCCACATCCTTTTTGATGAATGAAAACAAAAACAGAGCCTGTTCAAAGGCCATGTTTCCGTGCCGGTGAAGATGAAATTAAGCGTGCGACGCTTCTCGAAGCTATGTTCATTGTAGGCCGCTCCGCTCCTTTTGTCAATGGCGCGGCTGGGATTTGTTCACATGGAAATACGTCTGCCGGAGCAGAATACAGACGGCATGCTTCCGCTTTCCAGCGGTCGCGCTTTTTGCTCCATTGGAACCATAGCGGCAGGGAGGTTTTGGAAAATGCAATGGTGGATCGCCGCGGCGGGCCTTGCGCTGCTTTTTCTGTTCTTTCTCAGCACACGGAAAAAAACGCCCCTTCCCCGGCGGGAAGACCTGTCGGAAGACACGCTCTCTTCCCGGATGAAGGCGCTGGCCGGTCAGGAGCCGCGCCGCAGGCCCGCACGGCTTATGCCGTCCGTTTTCGCTCTCCGAAGGCTGGAAAAGGACGTTCGCTTTCTGGACGGTCTGCCGGAGGAAGCACTGGTGCCGGCATCCCGCCGTCTCTGTGACAACGGTCGTTACCTGCAGGAGGAAGCGGCGTCTCTTCGTCTGGCGCTGGGGCGCGTCCGGCTGACGGCCTTTCCGGGCGGAGAAAGCCGGATCGCCTGCTTCGCCCGTGAATTTCTGGCCCATACGGCTGGGGAACTGCGTATTTCCAGTCTGACGGAAGCACTGACCGCCTGGCAGGAGGTTCAGCCTTTCGGCGAGGAGGAGCTGGCCCTTCTGCCTCAGGCGCTTCGCGGAGCCCTTCTCCTTTTGCTCGGCGAACTGGCCCGTTCTTGCGTCCGGGAGCAGGCCGCGCGCCGTCAGGCCGACCGACTGTGCCGTCTTTTGGAAAAAGGCCAGGAACGCCGCGCCATGGCGCTGTTCCGCCGCTGCAGCCAAAACGGCTCCTTTCTGGAAAGACTGGTAGCCCGCTGGCGGCAGGGTGGATTTGACGAACAGCTTCTCTGGCTGGAAAAACTGCTGGATACTCAGGGCCGTTCTGCCGAAGAGGAGGCCGGGCGGGAGCATCTGCGGCAGGTGGACGAGGCCCGCTGGGCCGAAAACGCCGTCGCCGCCCTTCACGCCGTGGAACGTGCGTCCTGGAGCCGTCTCGTGGAAGAATGGAGCGAACTGCACCGGCTGCTTTGCGAGGATGACATTTATCCCCGGATGGATGCGGAGAGCCGGGCGTATTACCGGAGGCTGGCGGCCCGGATCAGCCGGGACGCGGCCGTTTCCCCGCGAGCGGTCTGCGACGCCGCGCTGGCGCTGGCTTCCGCCTCCGAAGCTTCGCCGCTTTCCCATGTGGGCTATTATCTGGCGGACGACGGTTTGGCGGAATTGATCGCCCGGCTGTGCCCGGAACGGCGTTTTCTCCCGTTCCGGCTGTTTTTCCGGCTGCACGGAGCCGGCTTCTTTGGAACCTTATCGGGGCTTTTTTTCGTTTTTCTGCTGGCGATCGCAGGACTTCTCCGGCTGTCCGGCTGGCTGTGGCTGCCCTTTGCCCTGACCTTCTGGCTGACGGGGCGGCAGTTTTTCTTCCGGCTCTATCGGCGCAGGGCAGAGCCGCGAATGATCCCCCGAATGCAGGTAGAACGGCTGGACGACAGCCAGCGCACGCTGGTGGTCTGCCCCACGCTGCTGCTCCATCCGGCCCACGCACTTTCCATGGTGAAGGAACTTTCCATCCTTCATTGCGCCAATCCCGACCCCAATCTGCACTTTCTGCTGCTGGGGGATTTTCGGGACAGTCTGACCGGTTCCATGAGCGACGACGGCGAGATCGTTTCCACCGCCGCGGAGGCCGTTCAGGCGCTCCGGGAAAGCACGGGGCACGATTTTTTCTATCTGCAGAGGGAACGGGTCTACCACGCGCCCGATCATCTGCACATGAGCCGGGAGCGCAAGCGCGGCGGTCTGGACACCCTGCTGAAGCTGATCCAGGGCGAGCCTGTTGAAGACCGTTTTGCCTACGCCTCCCTGCCGCCGGAAGCGCTGAAGGGCCGGTACCGCTATGTCATTACGCTGGATAGCGATACCTTTCTGCCGCCGGGAGCGGCCCTGCGGATGGTGGGAGCCATGCTCCATCCATTACAGCGCCGCTGCGTCGGGCCGAACGGCTGGCGGGGTGTGAGCGTTCTTCAGCCCCGGATGGAGGTGGCGGCGGACACAGTGGAAAGCCGTCTTTCCCTGCTGCTGGGCGGCCCGGGCGGCGCCGATCCCTATAATGCCCTGACGGCGGAATTTTTCAGTGGAGCGCTGAACAGCGGCTCTTTTCAGGGCAAGGGGATTCTGGATCCCGCTCCGTTTCTGCGTGCCACGGAGGGAAAGCTCATCCCCGGCGCCGTTCTGAGCCACGACCTGCTGGAAGGCCAGTTGGCGGGCTGTGCCTATGCTTCCGATATTACGCTTTATGAAAGCCACCCGCAAACTCTGCATGGCTTTCTCACCCGACTGCATCGGTGGACGCGGGGCGACTGGCAGCTTCTCCCCTATGTGCTCCCGGTATTTCCACCGGGCCGCTGCGCACCCCGCAAGGCCCTGAACGGCCTCAGCCGCTGGAAGCTCCTTCTGAATCTGCTGCGCTCTCTGGAAAATACCCTGCGGGTGCTGCTGCTGTTCTGTCTGGCGGCGCAGGGAAACGCCGGACTGTTCTGGGCGTTGCTGCTGATTCCGGACCTGCCGGGGCTGTTTCCTCTGACCGGCGTTTCTCTGGCTTCCTTTCTGACCCGGCTGACCGTGCTGCCGCTGAACGCCGCCATGGAGTTGGACGCCATCAGCCGGACGCTGTACCGTCTGTTCATCTCCCGGCGGGGGCTGCTTCAGTGGACTACCGCCGCCCAGCTCCAAAAGCCATCTGCCAGGCCGCCCATGCTCTATTTTACCCTGAGCATGACGGCGGCGGGCGGAATGGCGGCGTTTTCCATTTTTCTGCACGGCTTCTTCGTGCCCGGGCTGATCGCGGCTCTTTGCTGGGCGGCGCTGCCCTTTCTGCTGTTTGCGCTGGAAGCGCCCAGAGCTTCCGCGCCCCGGCCCACGGAATACATGCGGGAGGTACTGAACCGGCTGGCGGCGGGCACCATGCTGTACTTCGAAACCGCCGTCACCGGGGAAGACCACGCTCTGCCCGCCGATAATGTGCAGATCGAACCCAACAAGGGCATTTCTCACCGCACTTCGCCCACCAACATCGGGCTGTATCTGGTTTCCCTGCTGGCGGCGGAAAAGCTGCGGCTGCTTCCGGCGTTGGAAGCGGCCCGGCGGATCGATGAGACGCTCTCCGTTCTGGAATCGCTGCCCAAATGGGAAGGCCATCTGTACAACTGGTATGACACGCGAACGCTGGAACCCCTGCCGCCCCGGTTCGTTTCCTCGGTGGACAGCGGCAATCTGGCGGTCTGCCTGACCACCTGCGCGCAAGGGTTGCGGGTGCTGCTGCCCGCGCTGCCGGAGCGTCTTCACGACCTTCCTGCCCGGGCGGACGCGCTGGCCGAAGGGATGAACTTCGCCCCGCTGTTCGACGGCGATGCGGAGCTTTTCTGGATCGGCCTTCATCCTGATCAACCGAACGAGAACCGCGTTCATTACGACCTGCTGGCCAGTGAATCGCGGCTGCTCAGCTTTTATGCCGTCATGACCGGGCAAGTTCCCGTGCGGCACTGGTACAGGCTGGGCCGTCCCCGCGTGCGCGTCCGCCGGGGGCAAAGCCTGCTTTCCTATAACGGCTCCATGTTCGAATACATGATGCCCCTTCTGTTCCATCCGCCCCTTCAGGGCACGCTGCTGAACAACGCCCTGAAGGCCGCCCTGCGGGAACAGCAGGCTCACCGGTTTTTAGGGGTTTACGGGATCAGTGAAAGCGGCTACCACGCCTTTGATCCGGAGCTTTATTACCAATACAGGGCGTTCGGCCTTCCTTCGCTGGCTCTGCGTTCCGATCCTTCCACCGGCGTCATTGCGCCCTACGCTTCCATTCTGGCCCTGCCGCTGGATCTGCGGCGCGGCTTTCAAAATCTGCTGAAGCTGGAAACCATGGGTATGGAAGGCCCCATGGGTTTCTTCGAGGCGGCTGATTTTTCCCAAAAGCAGAGCCGCGGCGGTTTTCAGATCGTCCGCAGCCATATGAGCCACCATCAGGGGATGATCCTCATCACCCTGTGCAATCTGCTGTGCGATCAGTATATCGCCCGTCTGTTCAGCGACTTGCCCAGGGCGCGGGCCTACCGGCTGCTGCTGCAGGAAAAATCCGGCAGGCTCCGGGGGGCGGTTCGCCGGCCTCTGCGACGCAGGCAGCCGGAGACAGAGGAGCTTTCCGCCGTTGCCTCCCGGGAGGCTCAAGCCTTATGTTTTCCCATAGACGCGCACGTACTGGGCGGCGCTGGTTCCACCTGGCTGATCGACGCTCAGGGCGGCGGTTATCTGGCCCGAAACGGTCTGATGCTGACCCGTTTTCACGAGGACTGCACCCTGCCCTCCGGGCCCAGGCTGTACCTGCGTGATAGCCAAAGCGGCTCTTACCGGGATCTCTGTACGCCGTCCGTCTCCGAAACCATTCGTTTTGAAACGGCACAGGCTTTGTTTGCCAATGAGATCTTCCAGATCAAAACCACTTTGCGGCTGTTTGTCAATCCGCTGGACGGAGCGTTTCTGCACCATCTCACGCTGGAAAATCAGGAGGATACGGAGCGCGCGCTGGAAATCGTCAGCTATCTGGAACCGGCCCTTTGTTCTCTGCGGGATGACGAAGCGCATCCGGCCTATCAGAATCTCTTTCTTCAAACCGAAAAACTGGGACAGACGGGCGTTGCCGCCCGACGTCGTCCCAAAGGCGAAAAAGATGCGCCTCTTCTTCTATGGCACCACCTGTGCGCCGACGTTTCCTTTGAAACATTCCAGATACAGACCGATCGAACGGCCTTTCTGGGCCGGGGCCGCAGCGTTCGAACGCCGCGGGCGCTGGAATCGCCCGCATCCGCTTTCAGAGACACGGCAGGAGACGTGATCGAGCCCTGCCTCAGCCTTCGGGCTGCCTTCATGCTGCCCGCCAGAGGGCGCGTCACGCTGGCTTTTGCCACGCTCTGCCCCGGCCCAAGGGAAAAGCCCTCCGGATTTCTGGAACGCTACGACCGGCCCGGCAGCGTGCTGCGCCGCTTCGATTTCGCCCTGACCCGCGCAAAAGTGTCCGCCCGTTATCTGGGGCTGACCGCCGGACAGCAAAACAGCGTTTTCCGTCTGGCGGGCTGTCTCTGCTATACCGGCCAGCCCATGCAGTTTCGCTATTCTTCTCAAAACGAGCTGCCCCGGAAAAAGCTGCATGGTCTGCGCATCGGCGGCGCTCTGCCCCTTGTGTTGCTGGAATGCACGAGCCGCGCCGCGCTGGATACGGCGGACCTGCTTTTGCGTGCCCACGCCCTGTTTCGAATGAACGGGCTGTGGTTTGATCTGGCACTGCTGTGCAGCCCCGTTTCAGAAGAGGCTCCGGCGCTGCCGCAGGCGCTCAGCGAGCTTTGCCGCAAAAGCCACAGCCACGAGCTGCTGGGAAAGGACGGCGGGCTTCACCTGCTGGAACGGGAGCGGCTGTCCGAAGAGCAGGTCCGGCTTCTTCGCGCGGCGGCGCGGCTGACGCTTCATTCCGGCGAAGGTTCTCTGGACGAGCAGTTGGAACGAATGAGGTTTTCGCTGCGCAGGCGGCCCGGTTTCTTCTGTCAGCCGGACGAAGCCAAAACCGCCTTGCCCGCAGGGGAAGAGCTTCGCTTTTTCAACGGGTACGGCGGCTTCACACCGAACGAAGGGGATTATCAGATCGTACTGGCCCCGGGCAGGCAGACGCCTGCGCCCTGGTGCAATCCGCTCTGCTCTCAATCCTTTGGTACGCTGGCAGGCGAAAGCGGGCTGATTTTCTCCTACGCGGGCAACAGCCAGCAGGGGCGGCTGACCCGTTGGCCCAACGACAGCGTTTGCCCCCGCGGACAGGAAAATTTCTTTCTCCGGGATGAAAATCAGGGGCTGATCTGGTCCGCCACCCGCTGGCCGCTGGGGGCGGGGCTTCCCTGCCGCGTCACTCACCGGCCCGGAGAAACGGTCTACGAGTGCGCCGGGCACGGCGTTCAGTGCCGCCTGAGCTGCTTTACCGATCTGGAAGCGCCCTTCGGCGTGCGCGTGCTGCAGCTTCGCAACGAAAGCCCGGAGGAACGGACGCTGTCCTTCTTTCATACCTGCGTCTTTGAGCCGGGAGAAACCGGCTCGGCCCAGCTATGCGCCATGCAGCGCGGTCCGGGCGGACTGATGCTGGCCATTCCAGACCTGCGGGGCTTCGGCTGCCTGACCGGTCTGGATCCGGAGCCGGATTATGCCGCCTGTATGAGTGCGGGCGTGCTGGAAGGGCTTTGGGGTGACGCGCCATGGGCCATCTGCCAGCCAGGTCCCCTGCCCAACGACGGCGGAAACGCGGCGATCCTCTGTTTTTCCATGACGCTTCATCCGGGCGAGAGTCAAAATATCGTTTCGGCGCTCGGATTCTTCCGAAGCCGCTCCCGACTGGAAGCGGCTGCCGCAGCCTTCCGGGCTGACGGCGCGACCCTGCGTCTGCACCGCTGCCGCCAGCGCTGGGAGTACCGGCTGAGCGGGCTGCGTTTCGATCTGCCGGATGAGGCCCTGTGCCTGATGCTGAACCGCTGGCTGCCCTATCAGGTGATCGCCTCGCGGCTTCTGATGCGTGCAGGTTTTTATCAGGCAGGCGGGGCCTACGGTTTCCGGGATCAGCTGCAGGACATGCTGGCCCTGGTACATACCAGTCCGGAAGTCGTGCGGGAGCATCTGCTTCGCTGCGCGGCCCACCAGTTTGAGGAGGGAGACGTACAGCACTGGTGGCATCCGCCGCGTTTCGGCGTGCGGACCCGCGTCTCGGATGATCTGCTGTTTCTGCCCTTTGTGACCGCCGTTTACGTGCGCGCCACCGGGGATACCGCCATCCTGCAGGAGCCGGTTCCCTACCTGCGGGACGAGCCGCTTCAGGACGGTCAGCGGGAACGGCTGTCCACCCCGGAGGTTTCCGCGCTGTGCGAGCCCCTATGGCAGCACTGTCTCCGGGCCATTGACCATGTGCGTCCGGGCGAACACGGCCTACCCCTGATGGGCGGCGGCGACTGGAACGACGGCATGGAGCTAACGGGAGGCGAAACCGGAGAAAGCGTCTGGCTTGGCATGTTTCTGTGCGAAGTCATCCGCCGTTTTCTGCCCTGTGTGGACGCCGAGACCGCCGCACGGCTATCAGAACGCCGCCGGGAGCTGCTGGTCAGTCTGGACCGGCACGGCTGGGACGGCGCATGGTATCTGCGAGCTTACGATCATGCCGGCGGCAAAGTCGGCGCGTCCGCCAACAGCGAATGCCGCATCGACCTGTTATCCCAAAGCTGGGCCGTTTTCTGCGGTCTTTCCCGGGAGCGCTGCGAGCTGAGCATGGAAAGCGTCTGGCGGCTGCTCTACGATCCGGAGGCCGGGCTTCTCAAGCTCTTCACGCCGCCCTTTGACGGCGAAAGCCGCCCCGGGTACATCGCCGGGTATCTGCCGGGCGTCCGTGAGAACGGCGGACAATATACCCATGCCGCCTGCTGGGCCATGGGCGCGTTTCTACAGCTTGGTCAGCCGGGCCGCGCCTGGGAGCTGGCGCTGCGGCTATTGCCGGTATATCACAGCTTTGACCGGCAAACGGCCGATCAATACCGGGTGGAGCCGTATGTCATGGCGGCGGACGTCTATGCCAATCCCTCCCAACGGGGCCGGGGCGGCTGGTCGTGGTACACCGGCAGCGCCGCGTGGTATCAGTTCATTCTGCTGGAAGAGCTGCTGGGCTTCCGCAAGGAAGGCAGCGTTCTCTATCTCCGGCCCGTTCTGCCTGCCGGCTGGGATTCGGTCCACATCACTTACCGCTACCGCAGCGCCACCTACCGTTTCCACCTTTCTCAAAGCTGCCTCGCCCCTGTTCTGGACGGCGAACCGCTCACCGGCGGCCGCATCCTCCTTCAGGACGACGGCCGCATCCACGAGGCAGGGCTTCGCCCTGCACCCATCTCTGCGCGCCTTGGGCGCGCAGGGCACTAGTGGGACATGCAGCTTGACTGCGGAGTTACCGCCGCTCGGCGGAAGGCCTCGCGGCTCGCGGGTCTGGTGCGATTTCCTGTCAGTTGGCTGATACAGACCGCCATTCGGCAACGGGCCTCA
>CAKUCE010000110.1 GCA_934643535.1 uncultured Clostridia bacterium
CCCAATACCTATACCGGGCTGGAATGGGGGCTGGGCGACGAGGAGGAAAGTCTCTTCAACCCCACGGAGCTGGACTGCGACCAGTGGGTGGAAGCCGTCAGGGCCGCCGGAATGAAGGGACTCATTCTGACCGCCAAGCACCACGACGGCTTCTGCCTGTGGCCCAGCCGCTATACGGAGCATTCCGTCAAAAACTGTCCTCTGAAAATCGATGTGGTCCGGGAAGCCGCCGAGGCCTGCCGCCGGGGCGGAATTGACTTCGGTTTCTATTTATCGCCATGGGATCGGAATTCCGTCCTTTACGGCACGGATGCGTACAACGATTACTATCAGAAGCAGCTCACGGAGCTTTTGACCGAATACGGCGAAATTTTCTGCGTGTGGCTGGACGGCGCTTGCGGAGAAGGCCCCAACGGACGAAAGCAGGTTTATAATTTCCCCGGCATCATCCGGCTGGTGCGGAAATATCAGCCCAACGCCGTGATCTTTCAGGACGGCGGGCCGGATGTGCGGTGGATCGGCAATGAATCCGGCAAGGCCCGGCGAAGCGAATGGGCCGTAGTGCCCCACGAATTGTGCAGGCTGTCCCATCAGGCCCAGACAGGACCGGGGCCGTGGTACGTACCGGGCGCAGATCAGCTGAGCTATCTTTACAACACGCAGGAAAATCTGGGCGGCGCGGAGCAGATCGTTCGCTCCTCCGGGCTGGATTTCTGCGGTGCGGAGGTGGACATGTCCATCCGGCCCGGCTGGTTCTATCACCCGGAAGAGCAGCCCCACTCCGTGGAGCGGCTGATGCAGGCCTATCTGAACTCCGTGGGGCATAACGCCTGTCTGAATCTGAACGTTCCGCCCATGCCCAACGGAAAATTTGACGACCGGGACGTGCGGCGGCTGCGGGAATTCGGCGATGCGCTGAAGGCTGCCTTCGGACGCGAGCTGTCTCAGGGGCGGCCCCTGCGGCGCATCGACCGTCCTGCGGGCGGCCAGTGCGAATTTGTGCTGGAGTTGGAAAAGCCGGAAGATATTCGGTATATCGAGCTTCGGGAGCCGATCGAAAAGGGGCAGCGGATCTCCGAATATTTCATCGAATGGCGGGATGAAAACGGCTGCTGGAGCGGGCCCTTCGGCGTGATCGAGGGAACCACTGTGGGGCACCGGCAGATCCACGACCGAAGCGGCGCGCCCCTCCATACGGACGCGCTGCGGGTATTCGTCGCTTCCGCCCGGGACCGGGTGGAAGATCTGACGATCCGCCTGTATTAAGGCGCTATCGCACAAATGAGCCGGTGCGGCGGCGATGCCGACGAATGGCGCGGCCTTACCTTAATATGCGCTTTCCGCCGGCGCGCAAAGCTGCGCTGTTCTTTTTCCGGGCGCGTCTGTCATTTCTGTGAAAAAAACGCATGCAGGGAATGAAACGCTTCGTTCGTTTGTTTTTTGGATTCCCATTGCCCTTAACGGCAGGAAAGGAGACGCTGAACCCCTATGCTTCAACGCTCTGTCAAAAACCGATGGTTGGCGGTTCTGACCGCTTTGCTTCTTTTCACCGGCCTTGCCGCGCCGGTGCTGGCCGACAGCGCCGGTATTCCCTCCGCCGGCCAGACCATTGACCCGCAGGTACGGGTGCTTCTCCGGCGGCTGCAGATCACCGACCGGATCGACGTGAGCCTATCCAGCGCCTACGGGCTGCGCACGGCGCAGGGCACGGAACTCTATCTGCCCGGCGGCAGTCAGATCTCCTTTCAATTAAAGGAGAACAGCATTTTTGTCTATTGCGGCAGTCTGACCCTGAACGGCGGAGACGACCTGACCCTGACCCGGTACGCCGACCCGGACGCGACCGAGATCGGTTTCCGTCGGGTGAACTATCCAGCCCTGTATCAGGGCGACCTGCGGCTGAAAATTTCGGAGGGCGTGCTGCAGCCCATTCTGACTTTGCATGTGGAGGATTACCTGCTGGGCGTTGTGCCCTATGAAATGAGCAATTCCTTCCCGCTGGAGGCGCTGAAGGCCCAGACCGTGGCCGCCCGCACCTATGTGCTGCGCAAGCGCGGCGCAGCCGGAGACTACGACGTTGTAGACACCACCAACGATCAGGTCTTCCGGGGATATATTTCCGGATACGGCAACGCGGAGAAAGCCGTGGAGGAAACTTACGGCGTTTGCGGCTTCTACAAGGGGCAGCTGGCCCAATGCTATTACGCCGCCTCCAACGGCGGACAGACGGAGCTGGTGGAAAGCGTCTGGCCCGGAAACGGTGACTTCGGCTACTATGCGGTCACGGACGATCCTTATGACGTGGAGAATCCGTACAGTGTTGTGAAAAGTGTGACATTTCAGAAAAGCTATACCAATGAGGAACACGACATCGCCCCCTACGGCCTGCGCAATCTGCTGGCCACCGTCCTGCGTGAAGAACTGCTCGCGCTTGGTCTTGATCCCACACCCGCCAGCGTCCAGGTCAACGCCGTCAGCGATGTGGCGTTGTCCGGCGAGGGAAAGCGTATGGACACGCTGCACCTGACGGTTCAGCTCAGCGGACGCACCCGGCAGGAAGCGGCTTCCCCGTCGGAGGATGCGGATCAGGAAGAGGTCAGTCTGATTCTTGCGGGAAGCGGCGAGACGGCTTCGCCCTCGGCCCTTCCCTCCCCTACGCCTTCATCCGACGCACCTTCGGCCGCACCTTCGGCCACACCTTCGGCCACATCCGCGCCGGTGTACGGCCCCTTTGTGACCATCGAGCAGCCGTTTGAGCTGGACGTCCCGATTTTCCCCACGGCGGAAAAGCTGCTGGCCATGAGTATTTCCAGCAACTACGAAAACGAATTATGGACGCTGGTGGAAACGGATACCGCCTACCGTCTGGAAGCCCGGCGTTTCGGGCATGGCGTGGGCATGAGCCAGCGGGGCGCGGAATGGATGGCGGGCCGGTATCAGAAAACCTATCAGGAGATCCTGTCTTTCTACTATCCCGGCATGTCTCTGATGCGTTATGACTTTGCAGAGTCGGCGCTGCCCGCCGCGCCCGAAGCACTGGCGGCCACGCCCGGACCCGCGCCCACCCCCACGCCTCGTCCCACGCTGATGCCGGTCAGCGAGGAACCCGCCGACGGCCAGTGGATCGCGCTGGTAACGGGCATCGACGACGACAGCTCCCTGAACCTGCGTTCCCTGCCTGACCTGAGCGGCGAGATCGTTATGCGGCTCTACAAAAACCAGCGGCTGCTGGTGCTGGAACGCTGCGAGGAAGAAGGCTGGGTCAAGGTGCGTACCGACGCTGCCGAGGGCTATGTCATGGAGAGCTACCTGACGGCGGAATAACGGAATTGTCCAAAATCAAACGCTCCCTGCCGCCGTTTTCCACAGGCGGCAGGGATAGCTTTTTTCGCTTTTTTGTCGTATACTGTCGAGGGACCCCTTGCATGTCAGCCGACGGCTGACGCTGCCGAAAGGAGGAAACAGGCATGAACTCTTCTCCCCGCCCGCAGGAGCGCCGGCCCCTGCCCGGCTGCGGCGAACCCTATGGCCGTTCGGAAACGGCTCCCCCGCCCCGCCGGAAGCCTCGCCGCAGACCGGGAGGATTCCGCCGCTTTGTGCGCGGCTACCTGATGCTGGTGGGCGCGCTGACCACGCTGTACGTGCTGGTGCAGCTATTGGTGCGGCTGTTTATTGAAATAGGCAACTGGATGCCCCCTGCCTGAGAAAGGTCGGAAGCCATGAAAAAATTCATTCGAAAGCTGTTTACCGTTATTCTGCTGGCGGCGCTGGTCTTTACGGGCCTGCGCTTCGGCCCCGCCCTGTACGCCCGGCTGTTCGGCGGCGGCAGCGTCCAGTGGATCAGCGAGCGGTTCAGCGAGACCCTGAAGGAGAAAAATCACCTGGTGGTCTATGAGGTGGAAACCACCGGTCAGGAAACCGTAACGCAGGATGCATGGATTTTCGGCACGGTGCAGAAGGTTGTCGTGCCCTACACCTTTCAGATGAGCTATACGGTAGACCTGAGCCGCGCCGCCGTCTCCGCCGCGGGTTCGGAGGTACAGGTGCGCGTTCCCGCACCGGTTCCGGGCTATCAGAAGCTGACTGTCAACGAAGACGAGGTCCAGAAGGTTGACTGGCTCTATCCCCTCACGCCGGAGCGCTATGCGGAGATCAGACAGTCCATCGAAGACCGGCTGTTCGAAGAAGCGAAAGCCAACCCGGAATACGCCCAAAACGCCTGGGCCATCACTGTCCGGGATCTGGAAAATCTCTTCATGGCCGTCGTCGAAAGCGCCGGCTCCGGCTCCGGCTGCACCGTTTCCGTCCTTCTGGACGAAAACCTGTAAAAAAACCACGGGAAGACGGCAGGGGGATTCTCCCCCTGCACCCCCAACAAGGGCTTTGCCCTTGACCCTTTTTTGGCCGCGCATACGCGCGGCCAATGTTGGGATTGTTAAGGGTTATGACCCTTAACTGGGGGTTTGGGGCGCATAGCCCCAATCTTCCCGTGGTTTTTTATGGATGTCAGGAAAACACCTGAAAAATCGCGCACTTCAGATATTCCGTCTCCGGCGAGCTGAGCAGAATGGGATGATCCCGGCCCTGCGTACGCCATTCGACCTGACGAAGCCTGACCCGTGCATCCTTCTGAGCGTCCAGCAGCATTTCCCGGAACAGGGGCGGCGTAACGTGCTGGCTGCAGGAACAGGTAATGAGATAACCGCCCTCCCGCACCAGTTTCATGCCCCGCAGGTTGATCTCCTTGTAGCCGCGCAGCGCGCCCTGCACAGCCGAACGGGTCTTGGTAAAGGCCGGGGGATCCAGGATCACCACGTCGAACTTCTGATGACTGTCCTGCGCCGCCCGCAGATAGTCAAAACAGTTGGCGCACTCAAAGCGCACCCGGTCTTCCACATGATTCAATCGGGCGTTTTCCGCCGCAAATTCACAGGCGTAGTCGCTAATGTCCACTCCGACGACTTCCTTCGCGCCGAAATGAGCCGCGTGCAGGGCAAAGCTGCCGGTGTGCGTGAAGCAGTCCAGCACCCGCGCATCCTTCACAAAGGGAGCGATTGCGGCGCGGTTTTCCTTCTGGTCCAGAAAGAAGCCGGTCTTCTGGCCCTCTTTCACGTCCACCCAGAAATGAACGCCGTTTTCCACCATTTCCACCCGTTCCGGCACTGCGCCGTACAGAAGGCCGGTCTGCTGGGTCAGCCCTTCCAGCTCACGAACGGGCACATCGTTGCGCTCATAAATGCCGGCGGGGTGAACCTCCTCCACCAGCGCGTCCACAATGTCCTGCTTGAACTGCTCCATGCCGAGGCACAGCACCTGCAACACCACAATATCGCCGAATTTGTCGGCGATCACCGCGGGCAGACCGTCGCTCTCCGCAAAAAGCAGACGGCAGCTATTCAGATCGGCAAAGGTGCGGCGGTAGTCGATCGCCGTTTTTACCTGCCGGTGAATGAAAGCGCTGTCGATGGGTTCTTCCTTCCGGCTCAGGATGCGCAGACTGATCTGGGAGCGGGGGTTATAGACCGCCATGGCCAGAAACCTGCCGCGGCTGGATACCACGCGCACCACGTCGCCGTCCTGATACGCGCCTTCTACCCGGTCAATGTCGCTGCGGAATACCCATGGATGTCCGCTGTAGACCCGCTGTTCTTTTTTGGGGTGCAAAACCACTGTGGGCATCGGTGTGCCTCCTTCTGTTTTCTGACGCTGACGGCGTTATTTCATCACACGCCGGAGAAAATCGGCGGCAAAGGCGGGCCAGTCGGCGTTATCGGGCACGTTCTGCTCCGGGCAGTTCACATTGGACGTTTCCGGATTGCACAGGGACAGGCCGTGTCCGCCGTAGGGATAGACGTGGATCTCGGTATCCACCTTGAGGGAGCGCAGCTTTTCGGCCAGGATCAGCGTGTTCTCCACGGGAACGCAGGTATCCACAAACGTATGCCACAGGAACGTGGGCGGGCAGTTTTCCGTCGCCCAGTTTTCCAGCGCATACTGCGGGTGCCGGCTTTCATCCGTAGTGCCGGACAGATTTACAAAAGAGCCGCGGTGAGCGAAGGGACCGCCGCTGACTACGGGATAGCTGAGGATCATGGCGTTGGGCCGCACGTCCTCGGGCGTCAGGCCCATCTCCTGCCACAGCTCAGCCCGATGCCACAGAACGCCCAGACTGCCCGCCGCGTGTCCGCCTGCGGAGAAGCCCATCACGGCGATCCGGTCGGGGTCGGTGTGGGTCTCGTCCGCATGGGCGCGCACCCACGCCACCGCCGCCGCCACATCCTGCTGGGGCAGCGGATAGCGGTTGGGCGCCACGCGGTACCAGACCACAAAGCAGTTAAAGCCCTCCGGCAGGAAACGCAGCGCCACCGGCTCGGCTTCCCGCTCGCTCAAAAATTCGTAACCGCCGCCAGGGCAGATCACGATGGCCGGACGGCGAACCTCCAGATCAATCTCCTTGGAAACACCGGGCACATAAACATCCAGCGCGATCTCCGCACCGGCGGAAGTAGGGATGGAAAGCCTTTCGCAGCGCATCATATGCATAATCTCCTTCTTTTTGCCTCGATAACCGTTGCCGGGTTCTGCATCAATATACGCGCACAAGGGTAGAAAGTCAAGGTGTTTGTTGGGAGAAACCCGTTCTTGGGCAATCCCCAACCAAATATCCCGGCAGACCCTTCGGCCTGCCGGGACATCCGGTTATCCATTTTGGCTTTTTTTCCCGTCAACCCCGCGTGCAGCAGGGCGGGAAAACGCAGTCAGCCTCAGCCCCAGGGATTTTCATCGGGATAGGGCAGGCTGGCGGGACGGTTGTAGCTCACATCCGCAATGCCCAGATACTTGAACACCTCAAACAGCGCCTTGCCGTAATGGCCGAAGGCCACCGCGCCGTGGTGCGGGAAACGCTTCGCCACCAGCACATGGCGATAGAAGCGATCCATCTCCGGAATGGCGAACGCGCCGATGGAGCCGAAGCTCTCGCAGTCCATGTCCACCACTTCGCCCTGAGCAATATACGCCTTGAGCTGGGTATCCGCCGTGGACTGCAGACGGAAGAAGGTGATGTCTCCGGCCTTGATGTTGCCCTCCATGGTGCCGCGGGTGATGTCCGGCTCCGCACGGTCGGGTTCCAGATCGCGCTTCATGATGAGCTGATAGCCCATGTGAGGATTCTTCAGCAGGTTGGAGCAGGTGTTGCCGCAGTGGAAGCCCATGAAGGTCTCCGTCAGGCGGTAATCATACTTGCCCTTGATGCTCTTCTCGTACATGGAAGCGGGCACGGTGTTGTTGATGTCCAGCAGGGTGACGGGCGCGCCGGACACGCAGATGCCGATGTACTCGGACAGCACGCCGTAGATGTCCACCTCGCAGGAAACCGGAATGCCCATGCCGGTCAGGCGGCTGTTGACGTAGCAGGGCACAAACTTGAACTCGGTCTGGAAAGCGGGCCAGCACTTGTTGGCAAAGGCCACGTACTGGCGGGTGCCCTTGTGCTGCTCGGCCCAGTCCAGCAGGGTCAGCTCATACTGCGCCAGCCGGGGCAGGATACCGGCGTAGGGGTTGCGGTCGCCCAGTTCTTCTTCCATTTCCTTCATCTTGGCGGGAATACGGGGATCATCGGCATGCTTGTTGTAGGCAACCAGCAGATCCAGCTCGGAGTTTTCCTCCACGGCCACGCCCAGATCGTACAGCGCCTTGATGGGCGCATTGCAGGCCAGGAAGTCGTCGGGCCGGGGACCGAAAGCGATCACTTTCAGGCCCTTCAGGCCCAGAATGGCGCGGGCGATGGGCAGGAAGTCCTCCACCCGGTCGGCCAGCTCCGCGGCAGTGCCCACGGGCAGCTCGGGGATATAGGCCTTGCGGTGGCGCAGGCCCAGGTTGTAGCTGCAGTTCAGCAGGCCGCAGTAAGCGTCGCCGCGGCCGTCGTGCAGGTCGCCGTCGCCCTCCGCGGCAGCCACATACATCACCGGGCCGTCAAACCAGTCGGCGATCAGCGTCTCGGGCGTTTCGGGACCGAAGTTGCCCAGGAAAACCACCAGCGCGTTCACGCCGTGGGCCAGCACATCGTCCACCGCCTTGCGGGCGTCGCGCTCGTTTTCCACGGTCACGGGGCACTCGTACAGCTCGGTCCTGCAGGCTTCGTGCAGGGCGGTGCGGCGGCGCTCCGCCAGCGCCATGGGGAAGCAGCTGCGGCTGACGGCAATCAGGCCAAGTTTGACTTCGGGAATGTTCTGAATCATACTTTTCTCTCCTTTTGTTTTGATGGATCACTGAGATCAATCCAGTCGGGAAAGCCCGGCAAAGCTCTCCTTCATGGCGGGATACAGTTTTTCGTACAGGCGGTAGCAGCGCTCATACTGTGCGCCGCGCTCCGCGTCGGGCTGCTGCGCGTCGTTGAGGCGGATGACCTTTTCGCAGGCGGAAGGAATGTCCTCATACACGCCGCAGGCTACGCCTGCCAGAATGGCCGCGCCCAGCGCGGGGCCTTCCCGGTTGGCTACGGTGCGGACAGGCATCTGGAACATATCCGCCATCATCTGCCGCCAGAAGGGGCTGGTTCCGCCGCCGCCGCAGGCCAGCATGGCGTCGGGAGCCACCTTCATGCCCCGCAGCACGTCCAGATTCTGGCGCTGAGAATACATCACGCCCTCCATCACCGCCCGGAGCATATCCCGGCGGGTGTGAATGGCGCTGAGGCCCACGAACGCGCCCCGGGCATTGGAGTCCAGCAGGGGGCTGCGCTCGCCCATCAGATAGGGCAGGAACAGCAGACGGTTGGCGCCCAGCGGGGACTGGGCCGCTTCTTCATTGAGCAGGACATAGGGATCCACGCCCATTTCCTTCGCGGCCTGGCATTCCGCCTGACAGAAGGTGTCCCGGTACCACTTGAGGGACAGGCCCGCCGCCAGCGTACAGCTCATGACCGTATACGCGCCGGGAACCGCCGCACAGAAGGTATGCACCCGGCCCGCCGGGTCGATCTGCACCCGGTCGGAGTGAGCGAATACCACGCCAGAGGTTCCGATGGTGGTAAAGGCGCGGCCCTCGGTGACAACGCCGGTGCCCACGGCGGCGCAGGCATTGTCGCCGCCCCCCGCCGCCACGATGGTGCCCTCTCGCAGGCCCGTGGCCGCAGCGGCTTCTGCCGTCACGCGGCCCGCCGGATCGCTGCTTTCCATCAGGGGCGGCAGCAGGGCTTTATCAATATGCAGCTTTTCCAGAATTTCCTCCGACCAGCAGCGGTGGGGTACGTCCAGCAGATTGGTGCCGCTGGCGTCGCTCATTTCGGCGGCATACTCGCCGGTCAGGCGAAAGCGCACATAGTCCTTCGGCAGAAGGATATGCGCAGCCTTTTCGTAGATTTCCGGCTCATGCCTGCGCACCCACAGGATTTTTCCGGCGGTGAAGCCGGTCAGCGCCGGATTGGCGCTGATCTCGATCAGCCGTTCCCGGCCGATGGTTTCTGTGATTTCATCGCATTCCTCCTGCGTGCGGCCATCGCACCACAGGATGGAGCGGCGCAGGACGCGGCCTTCCTCATCCAGCAGCACCAGACCGTGCATCTGGCCGCTGATGCCCACGCCCTTCACGTCCTCCGGATTCACGCCGCTTTTCGTCATCACGGCCTTCACGGTATCCCGGGCGGCGTTCCACCAGTCCTCGGGTTTCTGCTCGGCCCAGCCGTTTTTGGGCTGGTACAGCGGATATTCAATCGTCTCGCTGGCAACGGCCCGGCCCGTTTCCTCGAACAAAACGGTCTTGGTGCCGGAGGTGCCCAGATCGATCCCCAACAGGTATTTCAAATTTCTCATTCCTTCCCTTCCGGATCTGCGAAGCGGCTGTCCGTTTTCAACAGCCGGAATGTTAGTAAACAAAGTTTAATAACTAGGATATATGGTATCACTTTCAGGAAGCGATGTCAAGGGC
>CAKUCE010000111.1 GCA_934643535.1 uncultured Clostridia bacterium
ACTGAGGTCCAGGGGCACTGCCCCAAACTATCCACGCGACGATAGCTTGGGAAACTGGCCAACTGGAACGCGAACTGAGGTCCAGGGGCACTGCCCCAAACTATCCACGCGACGATAGCTTGGGAAACTGGCCAACTGGAACGCGAACTGAGGTCCAGGGGCACTGCCCCAAACTATCCACGCGACGATAGCTTGGGAAACTGGCCAACTGGAACGCGAACTGGGGTCCAGGGGTACTACCCCTGGTCAGCCCCACTTCTTGCCTTCGGTGACAATCGCATCGCTGGGCAGCTCCGGCTTTACGCCGAAGTAGTTCAGCATCTGCTCGTCGCTGAGATTGAAACGCTCCTGCACCATCTCGTAGAAGTAGGTGGGACGCTTCTTAAGCACGTTGCGGGTGAAATTCAGACGGGTGTTCCAGTAGCGCAGCGCGCCCTCGGGCGTGGTGGGGGAGTCGAAGTTGATGGCCTTGTCGTTTTCTTCCGCCCAGCGGTTGAAGTGCATGGTCATTTCCGGCTCCAGAATGGCGGCCATGGCGTTCAGCTCGTTGGTCATGGTTTCGGTGGTCATGAACTGGTAGATCTCTCCGAGCCGGGTCAGGAACTTGTCCTTCATTTCGTCATTTTCCAGCAGCTTGCGGATCAAAGTATTGCGAATCTTCTGCTGGCCCGCACCAGATTCCTTCAAGTAGCTGGTAGGACTGTCGAAGCCGGAATTGAACAGGCCGTAGTCCGCATCGTAGAAGATCCAGCGCCACTTGGAGCCTTCCTGCTTCAGCTTGTAGAAGCGGATGTTGCCGGGGTCGGAGTTGCCGAAGAACATCTCGAAGGCCATGTAGTCGAAGTAGTTATCTACGTCTACATTATCCAGAATGTACTGCAGGTCGTCGGGATTGGTGCCGGGGGAGGATTTCTCCACACGATCCACAAGCGCCTTGTACTCCTTGTTGCTGCCGTAGAAAATCTGACTGGAACGGGTGCCGCTGCTTTCCAGAATGTCCATCTGATCGGCTTCCTCCAGCGATAAGCCTTCATGCTGCGCCACAAAGAAGCGGTCAACGCGCTCGCGCATATTGTAATGGCCCCAGTAAGCGCCGTTCAGATAGACGACTACCGGATTCCACGCCTGATGAAGAACCGTGGAAGGATTGTCCGTCTGCTCGTTGAAGCGGTCAATCAGCCGGCTCTGCAGTCCGTCGTTCAGGCGTGTCCAGACGCAGTCGTTCCCGGAATTCCGCAGCACAAAGCCCTTGTACTGAGTGTATTCCCGATCGGGGAACAGCTTGGCGTTGAAATACTTTTCACCGTATTTGGCCTTGGAGCGGAACTTGAAGGACTTCTGCGGCATGTCCAGACTGTACTGGCCCTGCAGCTTGAACTCCATGTCCTGATTCAGAAGCTGATTGTTTTCCTTGTCGTAGTATTCCACATGGCCGGGCTGCGCTCCAAGCTGCTCCTTCACGGCCCGGTATACGGTGTTCTTGAAGGGAATGCCGTTGGATTTGTCCACGTTGTCGCCGATGGTCAGCATGCCTCGCTCCGGGTTCCACAGCACATCCGGGTCTGCCACCAGACTGACGATGGGGAAAGCGTGGTACAGGTTCATCAGATAGGTGTTGGTAATGACCTCGCTGGGCTGCAGAAGACCGCTGGGGTCGAAGGCACGGGCCCGAAGCACCACAGTGCTGTTGATCTCAAAGGTGTCGCCTTCATTGTAGCGCGTGGCGTTTTCTTCCGTGGGAATGGAACCGTCCATGGTGTAATAGACCACGGTGTTCTCGGGAATGGAAATGCTCAGGGTCAGAGTGCCTTTATATTCGCCGCCGCGTTCGGAGAACGACGGATTGCTTGCGTAGCCATAGTAGCCCGTTCCGTTGGGCTCGCCGGGGGTAGGGGAATCGTAATAATAGAAACCGACATAGCCGGAGGTGCGGCCATAGCTGTGGTCGGTAGGAATCAGGCTCAGAGGAATTCGATCCAGCACCTTGCCGGTGGGATCGCAGAAGGAGACGGTCTCGCCGCCGGCCCGTTTGATTTTGAAATTGGTGTGATATTCGGTATTAGAAGTCAGGGTGCTCTTGCCGTCGCAGTAAACAATCAGGTATTCGCCCGGGCCGATGGTCGTACCCTGCGGAAACTGCCACCGGCGGGGACGCTTCAGAGAGTCGCTCAGACCGTAATTGGACAGATCGACGGAAGAGCCGCTGGTGTTGTACAGCTCAATAAAATCCACTGTCGCCCCGGAAGCGCCGAGGGCGACAGCGTCATTGGAGGCCAGCACTTCGCTGAAGATGACCCCCGTTGGATTGTAGGCGCGGATCAGTTCATCCGCCTTTGCCTGACCGTTGGCATCGTTGCTCTGGCCGGGTGTGCTCAAAACGAACTGCACCAGATTGCCGCTGGAATCACGGCCGACGGAGTAATCTGCCGGCACGTTTTCGATGGTGACGCGATCCAGCAGACGACCGCCTGCGTCGCTGAGAACCAGCGTTTCCCGTTCGGCGCTGATTTTGAAATTCGTGTGCGGAATGCCGTTCTGCTGCATTTTGTCCTTGCCGCTGCAGTAGACCAGATAATAGCCGCCCGCGGGAATGGTCGCTCCCTCCGGGAAGCGCCACTTCATGGGCTTGTTTTCCTTGTCGCTCAGGTAATAGCCGCTGAGCCGGAGGGTCTGGTCGGTGTTGTTTTTCAGTTCCAGCCAGTCAGACATATCGCCGTCCTCGTCGGGAATGCCCACCTTGGGATCCGGACATACCTCGTTGATGACCAGAGACCCCGCCTCCATGGCGTTGACGGAACGATAGGCCAAAAAACCCGCTTCCGTGTTTTCGTAACCGGGGCTGTAATAATCCGTCACTTCATAGTGGCGGGTGCCGTCCTCATCCACCGAGGCCAGAATGTAGCTGGTATCCGGCGTCAGGGTGGGAACGGTGATCTCGTCGATCAGATACATATCCGGGTCGTACAGCGCCAGATGCGCGCCGCCCGAAGAAATCTTGAATTTTCCGTGGAAAGGCTTCGTGGGATCGTCCTTCTGCCAGCTATTGGACGCATACACGATCACCCGTTCGCCGGCCTTCAGCGTATAGGCGGGGAAAGGGAAGGAAATACGGTCGCTGCGGTGGGAGATCATTACGCCTTCCATGTCGATATCATGGTCAGAACCGTTATAGATCTCCAACCAGTCTGGAAAGTTGCCGTTTTCATCCGGTACGGCGGAATTGTTGGCGCTCATTACCTCGCTGATGACCAGCCCCTCATACTGGGAGTGGCCTACATGACGGCCCGCCTCCTTGGGAAAGATCACATACATCAGCACCAGCAGTGCCACGAAGATCAGCAGAAGAGGCAGATTCGCCAGCTTTTTATTCTTGCGCTTTTTTGGAGCGTAGTCCCGCGTGGGGCGGCTTTTGGGCTGTCCCGCGGTGTTATACTGCATGCGCAGGGCCTCCTTTCGTTCCTTTACGATTCACAAAGCAGCCCGACCTGAGGGCATGCGCGTTCATTATATCATATTTATCCCTAAATTCCTACCCTCCGCTCCAACTGTTACACCCGTGGAGGACAGTACCCCTGAAAAACATGCAGGCGCATTTCATGACACGACGCCATAAGGGCCAGCGCGGTTTCGAAACTGCGCTGACCCTTATGACGCTGCGGAAGAACGCGGTTTAAGCCGGAACGATGGAATATGCCCCGACAGCGCTTATCCATTTCTACCTTCTCCGAATGATCGCATCATGCACTGCCGGGCCGTTCCTCCAGTGCCCGATCCCATCAAAGCGCGACCCGTGGCAGGGGCATTCCCAAAGACGCGACGAAGGGTTGAAACGCATCCTGCACCCCAGATGGGGACAGTGCGGCGCATGAATTCGGAAAATACCGCCGATATAGCGCGTTCCTATGGAAAAACTGGTTTTCACTGCTTCCATATGAGAGACCGCCGTCTTCCGCTGGCCGGAAAAAACGAAATCTCCCTCGCAGCGCAGCCCCAGGATCCGTGCGCTGATGAGCTGCGCCGCCGTAATGCTTCCCAGAATGCCCTGTCCGCCGTAAGCGGCAGCCACAAAGAGATTGGGCGTGCGGCGGCCATAGGGCCCGATATAGGGAAGGCCGTCGGCGGAATAGACCTCCGTACCGCCATACCATTGGCCGGTGGGCAGGCTTTCCAGATAGGGCGCAAGCCGTTCCCGGTATAATTCCGTTGGCGGCCGATGGAAAATCTCGCCCACCCGGGAGAGTGTAAGCTGTGCCAGCGCGCCGTTTCGGATGGGGCGCAGCGCAAAACGTCCGTCCAGATCGCCCAGCATCTCTTCCAGCCCGGCGGCGTTTTCCAGAGGGAGCAGACAGCCTTTTCGCTGGATCGTTCGAAGAAAGTACCAGCCGGGAGTGTTCACGATGGGATAGCCCGTGGCAACGACGATATATGGAGCCTGCACGCTGCCCCGTTCCGTAGAGGCAAGGTTCGTTTCCAATGCAACGACGCGGGAATGTTCGAAAATCTTCAGCCCGCGCTTTTCTCCCTGACGGGCCAGAAAACGCAGATACCGCAGCGGATGCAGCGCTGCCATATTCCGAAGCACCAGAGAATCCTCGCCGGTGAAGCGTGCAGAAAACGTCTTTTCCGTTTCAACGGGAACGCCGGCTCTTCGAAGAGCGTCCGCCTCCCGGGAAAGCGTCTTGCCGACCCCCAGCATTCTGTCGTCCAGAGAACGCCAGTCCCATGTCGCCTTTTCTTCCCTGCTGAACTCCTGCAGGGCATAAAAGGCGTTTTGACGGGCGGATGCACAGGCTGCGGCCCATTCCTGTCCGAAACACTTGTCCAGCTTTGCCAGGGACGTTCCGCCCATCAGACTGACCCGGCCCAGACAGCAGGCCGTGGAGCCAGACCCCAGCGTGCGTGCTTCCAGCAGAATCACCCGCAGACCGGCCCGGCATAGCCACAGGGCGACCGTCAGCCCAGTCAGTCCGCCGCCGATCACCACTGCGTCTGCGGTCCGTCTGCCCCGCAGAGGCGGATAGGCGCGCTGGTCGCCCTGCTGCCAGTAAATCTCTTCGGACATGTTCGCGTAGCCTCCTGAAAATCCGGATGATGAAAAGCCAACTAAAGGCTGAAGCCAGTTTTTCCCGTTTGCATCAAACGTATTCTGCCGCGAAATAAGGCGCTCTTATGCTGCGTGCGTCGTTTCCCTTCCCTTTTTTACAGAAAACAGAATTTTGACGCTTCCTTTCGGGAGAAAACACAGGTTTTGACGCTTTGAGGCGACAGCCTGCATACGGCCCTTTTTTCAGGCATACATATGAATCGACTGCATTGATCGCAACGGAAACTGCGGAAGGAGGGCGATAACGGATGAGCAACAAGCCCCTGAAACTGATTCCGAAGGGGCGGCCGCTGGAAGCGCCGGAGGCTTTGAAACGGAGCCGGGAAGACCCTGTGCGGAGGCTTTTCAGAGGGAGAAGGCGGCTATGGACGAAGCTGGGGCTGACCCTGTGTCTGGCGGCGGTTTGCGCCGCCTATACGGCGGGCCTGAACCAGCCCGCCACGACGGTGGTAGCGCAGAAGCGCGAATTGCCCGTCTATTCCGTGGAACGGGACGACAAAGTGATCTCCATCAGCTTCGATGCGTCCTGGGGGGCGGATAAAACCATCCCCATTCTGGATATTCTGGATCAGTACGGGGTGAAAACGACCTTCTTTCTGGTAGGCGGCTGGGTAGACAAATATCCTGACATGGTGAAGGAAATTTTCGCCCGGGGCCACGAGATCGGCAATCACTCCAACACCCATCCTCAGATGAGCAAGCTGGGGGAAGAAGGGATCCGGGACGAACTGCGCATGATGTCGGACAAAGTGGAAAAACTGACAGGGGTTCGGCCCACGCTTTTCCGACCGCCGTATGGAGACTACAACAACCGGGTCATTCAGGTGTCCAGAGCGGAAGGCTACGAGGCCGTCCAGTGGAGCATCGACTCGCTGGACTGGAAGGACCGGGGCACGCAGGACATTATCAGGCGCTGCACCTACAAGGTGGATAACGGCGATATTGTTCTGTTCCACAACGATTCCAACGATATCGTCAACGCCCTTCCAACGGTCATTCAGCACTATCAGGGCCTTGGATACACCATTGTCCCGGTGGGTCAGCTCGTGCTGACGGGCGATTACACCATCGACGTGCAGGGAAAGCAGCATCCTGTTCAAACTACGCAACCAACACAAGAACCACAACAAACATGAGGTGAGAAACATGGAAGAAACGGGAAACAGCATCCATCTACGGGGACACGTATGCCAGCCATTGCAATTTGGTCACGAGCTTTTCGGCGAACAGTTTTTCGTCACGACCCTCCGGGTACCGCGTCTCAGCGGCGCGGAGGATTTTCTGCCCATTACGCTGAGCGAACGCCTGCTGATCGACGAACCCATTGCTGCCGGAAGCATTTTGTGTCTGGATGGACAGCTTCGCAGCTACAACAAGGTGGTGGAGGGATCCGGGCGGCTGTTGATTACGGCTTTTGCCCAGCGCCTTTTGCCCGAGGAGGACGATGAAAATCCCAATCGGGTCCAACTGACCGGCGCACTGTGCAAAGCGCCCAGCTACCGCACCACGCCCTTTGGACGGGAGATCGCCGACCTGATGCTTGCGGTAAACCGTTCTTACGGCAAGAGCGATTATATTCCCTGCATCACCTGGGGACGAACGGCCCGGTATGCCGCCAATCTGAAGATCGGCGATAAAGTCCAGCTGGTCGGACGCTTCCAGAGCCGCAATTATCAGAAGCAGTTGCCCGACGGCACCATTCTCAACAAGGTGGCGTATGAAGTCAGCGTCAGCAGACTGAGCGCCATGAAGGAAGACAGCCTTTCCGAGCAGCTGCAGAGCATGAGCCAGCGGATGCCGATGCAGGGACAAAGCACGCTGAACCGCGCGCGAGAGTATTAAGCAATTGGTATTCACAATTGATTTTCACCAAAAAGGCGAACCGTTCCGGCGGTTCGCCTTACCCGCCACCGAAGCCGCAATGCCTGACACCTTGCGGCTTCGGTGACGTTTCATTTACTTCAGCATCAGCTCAATGACCGGCACCAGACTGTCCGGCTTTACCGGCGGCAGATACAGGACAAGCTGGTCGCCGTGATCCGGCAGCCCCTCGCCGAAATGCTCCATTTTGCCGTCGTTGAACCTGACTTCGCTTCCGTCGTGCAGGAACTGGGCGTAATCGACCTTTCCGGCCAGACCGCGCAGCACCAGATGGGCGAAGGGATAGGCGAACAGATGCACGTACAGCCGTTTGCCGTCCTCGCTTTGGGTCAGGCGGCAGTCGGCGGGCGCCTGAAACTCCGGCTCGGCCATGGTGCAGCCGTAAATGGAGCGGGCGTTGTAATTCATCCAGTCTGCGTAAACGGCCAGCGCTTTTTCTGCACGGGAATCAAAATAGCCGCGGGAGGTGGGGCCTACGTTCATCAGCAGATTGCCGCCCAGCGATACGGTGTTTACCAGCATCCGAATGAGCATTTCCGGGCTTTTCCATGTCTGCTCATCCCGATAATAGCCCCAACTGCCGGAGAAAGTCTGGCAGGCTTCCCAGTTGACCAGCTCGCCTGTTTCGGGATGACGCACCCACTCCGTGGGCTGGAACTGTTCCGGCGTCCATAGATCCTGCTCGATGCCGGTGCGGTTGTCGATCATGATGTGGGGCTGCAGACTGCGTGCCAGCGCGATCAGCTTTTCCGCCTCCCAGTCGTCCTTGCCCTTGCCGCGCATCCACGGGGTCTTTTCGGGAATTGCGTTATCCGGATAGGAGAAATCGAACCACAAAATGTCGATCTTGCCATAGTTGGTCAAAAGCTCCGTGACCTGATTGCGCATGTACTCGGCGTACCGCCGCATATCACGGCCCTGATTCTGCTCGTAAGCGTCCGGGTCATCCCGGCGGGGATGCAGCATGTCGATGGGAAAATCCGGATGGTGCCAGTCGATCAGCGAATAATAGAAACCAATGTGCAGACCCTCCGCCCGGAATGCGTCCACATATTCCCGTACCAGGTCGCGCCCTGCGGGGGTATTGGTGCATTTGTAATCGGTATATTGCGTGTCCCACATGCAGAAGCCTTCATGATGCTTGGTCGTCAGCACCGCATACTTCATTCCGGACGCCTTGGCCTGCCTGGCCCATTCCCGGGCGTCGTACAGGTCGGGATTGAAATATTGGAAATACTTGTCATACTTGGCTTCCGGGATGCGCTCATTGGTCTTGACCCACTCGTGGCGTGCCGGCATGGCGTAAAGGCCCCAATGGATAAACATGCCGAAACGATCATGCCGAAACCACGCGGTATCGCCCAGCGTTTTTCTGATGGCGTAGCTGCTCATGGGAAATCCTCCTTATTCGTGACAGGAATGTTTAAGTATAGTATAATGACGGCGGGGTTTTCCGTGAATGGAGAATCAATATGAAAACATGGAGAAAACGTCATGAATCCCTTTCACAAAGTCGTGCCGGAGTTTGGAAACGCAGGGGAGGCCCTGCGGCTGAAGGTCATCGCTCATGGTTATGCCAGATTGGATACCAGCTGGACGGACGTCAGCATTCATCCGCCCTATTCCCGCCTGTATTATATGATCGACGGCGAGGGGGAGGTGACCATGGAAAAGCGAAAGGTGAAGCTGCAGGGGGGAAGGCTCTATCTGTTTCCGGCCGGGACCACGATCCAATACCGGTGCCTGGAGCGCATGACGCAGCTTTATTTCCATCTGGAGGCCCGAACGGCGGATGGCTATGATCTTTTTACCCGAACCCGTCAGCCGGTGGAGCTGCCGGAAGAAACGGATGCAGCCCGGCTGGCGGCGGATTATCTCTCCGGCGGCTATTTGCAGGAAATGCGGGTGCGAAGCCGGGTCGAAACAGATGCAGCCCGCTGTATCGCCGCCAGCGGGCTGGAAGAGACGCTGCTCCATCAGCCCTCCGCCTTTTTGCAGTCGGTTTTTCGAACGGTGCAGAAACGCCTGCGTTCTTCTCTGACCATCGGGGAGATCGCCCGGGAACTTTCCCTTTCGGAAAGCTCGCTGACCAAGCGCTTCCGCCAGGAGTTCGGCATGCCGCTGGGCCGGTATATGGACGAGATGCTGGCGCAGGAGATCGCCCGCAGGCTGCTTCAGTCCGATGAAAGTATTCAGGTCATCGCCGAGCGTCTGGGCTTTTGCGACCCGTTTTATCTGTCCCGCTTTTTCCGGGCACATCGGGAGCTTCCGCCACGGGAATACCGTCTTCGGATGAAGAAGCAGATATGATCCCTGCCGGCTGGAGCTGAAGCTGACGCGGCGCAGTTGATGGATGGCAGTTCATCGTTTCAAATGGGGGGCTTGATTTGACGGTTGACAAATTCGTTTTTGAACATTATACTAAAATACGCATGTTGCACATCGAATGTTTTAAGGAGCTTATATGGAACTTTCCATCGAACTGCGGGAATTGCTGCCCTTTCTGAACGAACGGGGGCAGCTGAAAAACTGGCCCGCCAAAAAGAAAAAGAAACTCATGGCTCTTTGGTATCTGGCCGGACGGATCGAAGCGGAAAAGATCTATTCCGAGCCGGAAATCAACGATCTTCTGGACGAGTGGACAGCCTTCCATGACCCGGCCACGCTGCGCCGGGAATTGTTCAATCATTTTCTGCTGAACCGCACCAGCGACGGACGGCAGTATTGGCGTGCGGAGGAAATTCCGCGTCTGGAAGCGTTTCTGGCAAAATACCTGTGACTTTTCAAACGAAGGAGCTTCCCAAATGAAAAAATGGTACGACGAAGAATACGAGTTCACGGTAGAAG
>CAKUCE010000112.1 GCA_934643535.1 uncultured Clostridia bacterium
CATGGGCTTCCTCGCAGCCGGGGCAGCCGCCTTTCAAGTACGTGGGACAGGCGCCGCAGTAAAAGCCGCATCTGCCGAGTAAGCTTTCATCCATCCTCGCATTCTCTTCCATAAAAACCCCCAAACGTTTAGATCACATACTCCGGCGCGGCAGGACCTTCCATCAGATCCGCCAGCGTGATTCCGTCGAAAAACTCGTTCGTCCGCCGGGCATATTCCTCCCACATGGGCAACGTGCGGCAGGAGGCCGCCCGGGGACAGGGCGCGGCTCCGCAGCTCAGACAGCTCACCGGGGCCAAATCCCCCTCGGTCAAACGAAGCACGTCCCCCACGCGGATCTCCTCCGGCGGACGGCCCAAACGATACCCGCCGCCCTTGCCGGACTGGCCCTCCAGCAAATGCTCCCGAGTCAGCAGGGGAACGATGCGCTCCAGATATTTCAGGGAAATTTCCTGCCGGCTGGCGACCTCCTTCATGGGCAGATAGGCGCCGCCGCCATGCTCGGCCAGATCGACCAGAACTCTCAGAGCATACCGTCCCCGGGTGGAAATCATGCTAAGACCTCTCCTTCCCTGCTGGGTAAAAACAAGAACGCAGCCCCGGCCTTGAAACCACCGGGGCTGCTGAATTCAAAAACACGCTTAATCCGCGAACATCGGCGTGGAAAGATAACGATCGCCGGTGTCGGGCAGAAGCACCACAATGTTCTTGCCCGCGTTTTCCGGCCGCTTGGCCAGCTGCAGCGCCGCCCAGACCGCCGCGCCGGAGGAAATGCCTACCAGCACGCCCTCGCTGCGGCCGATCATGCGGCCGGTGGCGAAAGCGTCTTCGTTGGAAACGGGGATGATCTCGTCGTAAACCTTCGTGTCCAGCACCTCCGGCACAAAGCCCGCGCCGATGCCCTGAATCTTGTGCGCACCCGCCACGCCGGTGGACAGCACTGCGGAAGAAGCGGGCTCTACGGCCACGATTTTCACGCCGGGCAGTCTGGACTTCAGATACTGACCCACGCCGGTGATGGTTCCGCCGGTGCCTACGCCCGCCACGAAGAAGTCCACCTTGCCGTCGGTGTCTTCATAAATTTCCGGACCGGTGGTCTCGAAATGAGCTTTGGGATTGGCCGCGTTCACAAACTGGCCGGGAACGAAACTGTTCGGGATTTCACGGGAAAGCTCTTCGGCCTTGGCGATCGCGCCCTTCATGCCCTTGGCTCCCTCGGTCAGCACCAATTCCGCGCCGTAGGCCTTCATCAACTGGCGGCGCTCGACGGACATGGTTTCCGGCATGACGATGATGATCCGGTAGCCCCGGGCTGCAGCCACGGAGGCCAGACCGATGCCCGTGTTGCCGGAAGTGGGCTCGATGATGACGGAGCCCTCCTTCAGCAGCCCCTTCGCCTCCGCGTCGTCGATCATGGCCTTGGCGATACGGTCCTTCACAGAACCGGCGGGGTTGAAATACTCCAGCTTGGCCAGAATTTTCGCGGACAGGTTTTCACTCTTTTCCAGATGGGTCAGCTCCATCAGAGGGGTGCGACCGATCAGCTGGTCGGCGGAAGTGTAGATCTTGGACATGAGAATCGCTCCTTTTCAGCTTTGTTTTTATAGGGGTTTTTTGTCAGACAAGGAAAAGCCGACATCGAAAAACCGTCTGCCCAGAGAGCTGCCTCATGATCATCGCTCCTTTGATTGCATACCTACTTGGTAGGTTGGTGGTATTATATTCCGAATCAGAAACGTTGTCAACTGTTTTTTGGCTGCCATACTGTTTTTTTCCTGTGCTTTGCGACAAGAAAAAACGCCCCTTCCGGCGGAAAAACCGCATGGAAGGGGCGGTGTGGAGTTTTTTTATTCGCAGTCCGCCGCGCCGGTTTCGTGCTGGAAGGCCGCATAGGCCGCATTCAGACACAGCCGCAGGAAACGCTCGCCCTCGGCCCGGTTGGCGGGCGTGTATGCGCCGTTCATCAGCACCACGGTGAAGAAGCCGTCCAGCGGGCTGACCGCGATGGCGCTGCCGCTGGCAGGATCCCGCAGCCCGTAGCCGTCGCTGGGCCACAGCATGCCCAGAAACGGGTTCTGGCGCTTGGTGATGTGGAAGCCGTAGCCCCGGGCGGCGTTCATGCCCCGGGTGCGCTCGGTGGAGACCAGATGCACGGCCCGCTGGGACAGGAATACTCCGTCCTCGGTGCGGCCGTTCAGGGACAGCATGGATGCAAAACGGGTCGCGTCCTCCAGATTGGTGAACAGGCCCGAATGGCCCGCCACACCGTGCAGGAACCGCGCGTTGCCGTCCAGCGGACAGCCGGGCTGCAATACGCCGTTGTCGTCCCGGATGGAGGTGGGCGCCACGTCGCTGCCGGAGGGCAGATAGCCCGTATGGTTCATATGCAGGGGAGCGGTCACATACCGTTTGGCCGCCTCGTCCAGCGGCATGTCAAAGACCTTTTCCAGCAGGAAGCCCAGCAGCAGGAAGCCCATGCCCGAGTCGGACACCTTGCCGCCCACCGGGCTGGCCAGCGGATGCCGCAGCAGCGCGCCCAGCGCGTCCTTGTCGCTGCGGGCCTCCTCCTGCAAAAGGAAGTGGGGCGACAGGCCCGAGGTCTGGGTCAAAAGCTGGGCCACGGTGATGTTCTTCTTGTCCGCCGGAACCTCCGGCAGAAAGCGATCCACCGTGTCCTCCGGCCCCAGCAGGCCCCGCTCCACGGCGATCATGCACAGGGGCATGGTCACCAGCACCTGGGTCAGCGCGCCCACGTCATAGCGGGTGGAGTGCTTTACCAGCCGTTCCCCGTCCCGAACCAGATAACCGCTGACGTTGGTATACAGCACCTTTCCCCGCTGCCCGGCGGCAATGGCGCAGCCGGGGAACGCATTTTCCCCAATGGCCTTTTCCAGCAGCCGGTCTACCGCGTTCCACATCAGGCATCCTTCCCTTCTGTTTGACTGATTGACGATGTTCTTTCGTTCGGTGTTTTTTCGCTCTTATTATAGCACAACCGGTTCCAATTGCCTATCGGCGCGGGCACATCATACCCCGTCGAAAAACAGCGGCGTTCCGCCGGTATGCAGGAACAGGAGCCGTTCGCCCCGAAGGCCCAGCCTGCGGATCTCCTGCGTCATGCCGTAATAAGCCTTGCCCACATAGGTCAGATCCATGGGCATGCCGTACCGGCGGAAGACCTCCCGGGCGCAGGCGGCCATTTCCGGGGTGGAAACGCCGTACTGAAGGGCGTAGCGGTCGGTGAACTGAATCTCCGACCCGTGGTATTCCTCTCCCAGAAAGGCTTCCAGATAGCGGCGGATATGCGCCTTTCCGTTTTCCTCGCTCCGGGCGATGGAGACGCCGTGAATTTCCATAGACCCTCCGTCCAGAAGCCGGCCGCACAGCAGCCCGGCCTGCGTCATGCCTGTGCCGGAAGCCAGAAACAGCCGGTCGAAGGAAAAGCCCAGCTCCTCCTGCTGGCGCAGAATCTCCGGCCACAGCTTCCGATACGCCCGCACCGGCGTGGCCCGATGGCCCTCTCCGGTAGCATCGCCGTAAATGTAATAGGGCTTCCGGCCCTGCCGCTCGCTTTCGTTCAGCGCCCGCTCCACGGTTTCCCGCACGCCGGTTTTCAGGCAGGGGACGATCTGCGCGCCAAAGCCTTCGCAGAAGCGCTGATTGAAGCTGGGGCGGCGCTGGCCGTCGTCGTCCGCCGGGGACAGGATGGTGCAGGGGAGCCCTTTGGCGCAGCACAGATTGCTCAGCACCCGGCACAGGTTGGAGCGGGCGTTGCCGTAGGCGATCAGGTGATCCTTGCCCTGCCGCTCCATGTCCGCCAGATATTCCAGCCCGATACGGACTTTATTGCCGCCGAAGGAATAAGGCAGCAGATCCTCCCGCTTGACGTACAGGCGGTTGCCCTGTTCATCCTCCCAGAGGAATTGAATGGGCGTGGGGGCGAATTCCATCGCGGGCACTTCCTTTCTGAAATGGACAGTTAGCCGCCTTAGCCCTTCCGGCGCTTCAGCGCGTCGATCCAGCGGCGGGGCAGCAGGCGTTTCGCGGCATAGGCGCATTTCTGCTTCAGGGGCAGGGCCCGGCGCACCCGGCGCAGGTCGGCCTGATGAGCGGGGCGCTTTTCCTCCGTGTTCCACAGCTCCACAAACAGATAATGGTCCCGCAGGGGCGTAAGCCCGTTCCGGTAGCGGCCGCCGGTCATTTCGTCCACTTCGTCCAGCATGTCCACCACGCTGGCGGCTCGGCGGGCGGTGCGGACGGCGTTTTCCTTTTTCCACACCTGAAAGGCGCTACCGGGCACGTTTTCCCGGTACACGCAGGAATAGCGGTGCAGATATTGGCCGCTGCCCAGCGCGGTAAAGTACAGCCGCATTTTCAGGTCGCCATGCTCGCACATGCGGCGGTGATAAGCCTGACTGACCTGCTCCCACAACGCCCTCGGAAAGAAGAACCCGGCGGTGGGCACGAAGCTCAGCGCGGCCATTTCGCCCAGATCGTAGCGGTGATCCTCCCCGAAATAGGCGGGGCGCTCCGTTTCGTAATAGGGCACGAACTCCCGGGCATGTTTCCGCCATTCCGGGCCGAAGGACTGGCTTTCCTCCACGATATAGCCGTTGGTAAAGCAGAAGGTGCAGTCCGGGTGGCTTTCCATGTAGTCCGCCTGCGCCTGCAGCTTGCCCTCATCGCACCAGAAATCATCGCCCTCGCACAGGGCGATATATTTTCCCCGGGCCCGGGGAAAATTGAAGGTCTCGTTGATGGGCACGCCCTTCGAATACTGATTCTCCGTTTCAAACAAAGGCAGCACGATCCCCGGATAGCGCCGGGCGTATTCCTGCAGGATCTCCACAGTGCCGTCGCCGGAGCAGTCGTCATGCACCAGAATTTCAAAGGGAAAGTCCGTTTTCTGGCTCAGAAAGCTGTCCAGCGTCTGCCGGATGTAGCGGCTGTGCTGATAGGTGGTGGTGCAGATGCTCACCAGCGGTTCCATGGGCAGGCCTCCTTGGGCGCAAAGCGCCGGTCGATTACAGGGAAAGCGGCTTTCCGTCCACCGCGGCGGCTGTCAGTACATCGTGGATGTAGGTCAGCTTCAGCGAGAACACGTCCTGCCGCTCCTCCAGCAGGCGGAAAAAGATCTGATCGCCCGCCCACAGGGGAAGCGCGCCGACTTTTTCCTTTTCGATCCACTCCAGGTCACCTTCGGTGCAGGCAATGGGCCGGCCTTCGAAACCGTCGGCAGTGTAAAGAAAGGTGTACTCGTCCAGATCGTCAATGACGAAGGTAATCACGCCCCGCAGGCGGAACCGGGTCAGCGTGTAGCCCGTTTCCTCCCGGACTTCCCGAAGGATGCACTCCTCCGGCGATTCGCCCTGCTCCAGATGCCCGCCCACGCCGATATATTTGTCGTGGTTCATATCGTTTTTCTTTTTGGTGCGGTGCAGCATCAAATAGCGGCCGTCCCGCTCCAGATAGCACAGCGTGGTCAGAGTCCTGTTCATGGGCGTTTTCTCCCCCGTTTCTTTTGTGCTGCCGGGGCTATTATAGCACAGTTTCCCCCTTTCTTGCATCCGGGAAAGGAAAACGGTATAATGAAAAGGCCAATATTGCCGTTTCCCGACGGCAGCAACGAAAGAAAGGCTGAACAAATCGTATGGACATCTTTGCATATCTGGAAGGAATGGCGGCCCAGCACGGCCCCAGCGGTTACGAGGCTTCCGTGGCCGATTGGCTGAGCGGGCGCTTCCGGCCCCTGTGCGACAGCGTGACCGTTGACGCGCTGTATAACGTGATCGCCGTCCAAAAAGCCACACTGCCCACGCCCGACGGTTCTCCCGCCCCAAAGGTTATGCTCTGCGCCCATCAGGACGAGATCGCCCTGATGGCAGCGGACATCCTGCCCGATGGAACCCTGCGCATGGGCTCCGTAGGCGGCGTGGATCCCCGCATTCTGCCCGCCGCCACGGTGACGGTCCACGCCACCGGCGAAGGACAGTCCCGGGCGCTGACCGGCGTGGTAGGCGCACTGCCGCCCCATCTGATGAGCGCGCAGGACCGGGAGCGGAACTACACCCGGGAAGAGCTGTTCGTTGACCTTTGCATGGCCCCGGAAAAGGTGAAGAAGCTGGTTCGGATCGGCGATCTGATTACCCTGCAGGGCCCTGCCGTCAAGCTGCTGAACCATCGCGCCGCTTCCAAGACCATGGACGACCGCTCCTGCGTGGGCTGCCTGCTGCTGGCGGCGGAACGCCTGCAAAAGCTCCGGCACATGTGCGACATTTATTTTGTGGCTTCCAGTCAGGAAGAAGTCGGCGGACGGGGCGCGGCCGTAGCGGCCTATACCGTGGACCCCGACCTGGCGGTGGTGCTGGACGTGACCTTCGCCCCCACGCCTCAGTGCCCGCCGGATACCACCTGCCCGCTGGATGCGCCCGCTGCCACGTACGGCCCCTATGTGCAGCACCGGCTGCTGGAACGGCTGAAGCAGACGGCCAGGGAAAACGGCGTCAAGCTCAGCTATGAACACGCGGAACGCTGGACGGGCACCGACGCGGACGACGTGCAGATCGCCCGGATGGGCATTCCCTGCGTGCTGCTCAGCCTGCCGGTCAAGTACATGCATACCACCGTGGAGCTTTTGGACATGGACACCCTGTCCGAGTGCGGCCGTCTGCTGGCGCTGTTTCTGGCAGGCATTGACGAGAAGTGGGAGGACGGCTTATGGAACTGAGCAGGCTTTGTGAAATGCAGGGCATCAGCGGCCGGGAGGAGCTGGTGCGCATGGCCATTTTCCGGGAATGCGCGGAAGTGCTGGGCGAGGAAAACGTGAAGATCGACCGGGTGGGCAACGTAATCGCCCACAAGCCCTGCACCAAGGCGGACGCGCCCCGGGTCATGGTCGCCGCCCACATGGACGAGGTGGGCCTGATGGTCATCAACGCCGCGGACGACGGTCTTCTGCAGGTGCGGAACATCGGCGGCATCGATCCTCGGGTGCTGGTCAGCAAGCGGGTCAAGGTGGGCTACGACGTGCCCGCCCGGGACGGAAAGCCCGCGCAGGAAGCCCTGAACGGCGTCATCGGTGCGATGGCGATTCATTTGCAGAGCGCCGCCGATCGGAAAAACGTGCTGCCCATCGAAAACCTTTATGTGGACATCGGCGCGAAGGACAAAGACGAAGCGCTGGCCAAAGCGCCCGAGGGAACGCCCGTCACCTTTGCCACCCCTTCCGCGCCCATCGGCGACGGATGCCTGCTGTGCAAGGCCGGAGACGACCGGGTGGGCTGCTACAACCTGCTGCGGCTTCTTCACGCCGAGGTGACCTGCGATACGTGGTTCGCCTTCACCTGTCAGGAGGAGGTGGGCAGCCGGGGCGCTTACGGCGCGGCGTTCCGCATTCAGCCGGACGTGGCGCTGATCCTGGAGGGCACCACCGCCAACGACGCGGGCGACCCGGACGAGACGCAGAAGGTCTGCCGGCTGGGCAAAGGCGTGGCCGTCAGCTTCATGGATAAGGCTTCCATGGCGCAGCCGGAGCTGTTTGCGGAAATGATGAAGCTGGCCGAGGGCAGCGGGATCGCCCATCAGGTGAAAATGGTCGTGGCGGGCGGCAACGACAGCGGCCCCGCCCAGCGGGCCGGATGCGGCGCGAAGGTCTGCGTCCTCAGCGTGCCCTGCCGCTATATCCATTCGCCGTCCACCGTGCTGTGTCTGGAGGACGTGGAGGCGCAATACCTGCTAGCGAAAGCCTATCTGACTCGCTGAAAACCGGAAGATGGGGGGAGAAAAAGATGTTTGAATTGTTGAAAACACTGGCCGACGCCTACGGCGCGACGGGCCGGGAAACCAAGGTGGCCAACGTGATCGAAGGGCTGGTCCGGGAGCATGTGGACAGCGTCCGCCGGGACAATCTGGGCAACCTGATCTGCATAAAGAACGGCACCGATCCCAACGGAAAGCGGATCATGCTCTCCGCGCATATGGATCATATCGGCTTTATCGTGGCCGCTGTGGAAAAAGAGGGCTTCCTGCGGGTGGCTTCCGTGGGCGGCATCGGCCTGAACGTCAGTCAGACCCGCCATGTCAGCTTTGAAAACGGCGTGCAGGGCGTGCTGGTTCGTCAGCCTTTGAAGGAGGGCGAAACCGCCGCCATGAAGCATTTCTATATCGACATCGGCGCGAAGGACGCGGAAGAAGCCCTCTCCATGGTGCAGCTGGGCGACGTGGCCGTTTACGCCAACGACTGCTTCCGGCTGGGGCAGCATCGGGTCGCCGCCCCTGCCATGGACGACCGGGTGGCCTGCGCGCTGCTGGTCAGCCTGCTCAAGGATCTGCCGCCGGTCAGGGATACGGTGGTGGCCGTGTTCTCCACACAGGAGGAAGTGGGCTGCCGGGGCGCGAAAACCGCCGCTTACGGCGTGGAGCCGGACGTGGGCATCGCGCTGGACGTGACCGCCAACGGCGATACGCCGGAGGAAAAGCTGCCTGCCGTGAAGCTGGGCGAGGGCATCTGCGTCAAGATCATGGATCGGGGCAGTATCTCCAACCCGGAGCTGGTTCAGGAGCTGCTGACCGCCGGAGAAAAGGCGGGCGTGCCTACCCAGCGGGAGGTGCTGCCCTTCGGCGGAACGGACGCCGGTTCCATGCAGCTGACCCGCAGCGGCGTTCGCGTCTGCACCCTGTCCATCCCCTGCCGTAATGTTCATAGCGCCTGCGAGGTCATCGACCTGCGGGATGTAGAAGCGGGCAAGCAGCTGCTGATGGAATATCTGCGCGGCTGAAAAACGCGCTTTCTGAAACGGGAATAGCGCAGCAGGGCAAGCAGCGGCGGACGAACGCGTTTTTTGACGGAATCACGCTGGCGGATCTGACGGCGGGGCCGACTGCGCCGGAGGATATGATCTAAACGTTTGGGGTTCTTTATGGAGGAGAATGCGATGATGGATGAAAGCTTACCCGGCAGATGCGGCTTTTACTGCGGCGCCTGTCCCACGTACTTGAAAGGCGGCTGCCCCGGCTGCGAGGAAGCCCATGTTACGGGAGACTGCTTTACCCGGGATTGCGTGAAGGAGCGGGGGCTGGACTTCTGCGGCCAGTGCCAGCATTTTCCATGCGACACGATCATGACCCGGCCCCATGTCACCGTGCTGGACAAGGACTGGCTGGCGTGGAAGAAGAGAAGCGAAAAAAACGGGGAATAGGGAGAAACGGCCTGCCGCGCCGACGGCGGCGCGGCAGCATGGCCGCCGTTGTCCTAGAGGGAAGTTTTGCCCACCTTCGGGCCCGAAGGCTTCCAAAGGGGAACGAAGGGAAGCGGGTATCCAGTGGATACAACCGCCGAAGGCGGTTAGCGACCGGTCGTTCAGGCAAACAACAAGCGGAGCGCACGGCAGTGCGAACCGCGCCGATTGTTTGCCCCGAGGAAAGCCCTTTGGTGCGCCCGCAGGCGCAGCCCCCTTGCCCCGGGCGGGGATGGACGCGCCGACTACGGCGCGGGAGCAGGGCTTGCAGCCCTATGGGGCGTTCACACTTTTCTTTCGGTGGCGAAAGAA
>CAKUCE010000113.1 GCA_934643535.1 uncultured Clostridia bacterium
GCGGTAACTCCGCACCCAGGCTGCTTTCCCTTGAGCGCCCTGCGCGCATAGCGCGCAGTCCGGGGTCAAGGGACACTGCCCCTTGCGCGAGCCGCGAGGCCCGTCGCCGAGCGGCGGTAACGTCGCAGCCAACTCTCATGTCCTGCTAGCGCCGGGATCAAACACTACCCCTGAGGGTGTCGGCGTAGGAGTTGATGAGGTGCTGGGTGCGGCGGAGGGTGCTTTCTTTGGAGACGGCGCGCCATTGGGCCAGATAGGCGGCGTACCAGTTTTCCAGCGCAGAGGCAAGCTCCCAGCCGTTGCGGTGGGGAAGATCGCGGTCTTCCTGCTCGGCAAAGATCCAGCAGACGATGTCGTTGAAAAGCTTCGCGCCGGTGGCGGAGATCTCCAATGCCTGAAAAATGGAACGCTTGTCCGCGTCCATGTGGAGCGCGGCCTGCGCCAGCTCGTCCAGCGCCGCGTCGATGGCGGCGTTTGCGGCGGGTACCTGCGCGGGGTCGATCTCCTTCAGCTGCTCCCGGCGCTTCTCCGGGTCGGCGGCTTCGATCCAGCGGACAGCGTTGAACCATGGGAAAATTTCGTGGTCAGTCAGATGGACGAAGGCCTTCATGAAGATCCCTTCCCGGTCGCCGTACTCGAAAAGGGAAATGGCCTGATTGATCTCGTCAAATGGCACGTTGTCCGCATTCCACGCGAAAGCCGCGCCGTAGAGAATGCCCGGTACGGAAAACCACGGGTGGCAGATGTGACCGTAGTCGCCCCAGTCCGTGTTCAGAAGACCAATGGCATGATACTTGCGCCCGTGGCCGCACATGGCCCGATTGTTCTTGTAGCTGTTCTCTGTCAGGGGCAGCCAGCGGTTCCACGTGCAAACGCCGGGACAGACGTACTGGGTCGCGCCCATCTGGGCCAGATCGCGGACTTCGTTTTCCCGCTGCTCAGGCAGATAGCCCCAGTTCAGACAGATCACGCCTTCGGGAATTTCCGCGTAGGCTTCCGGGTGCCGCCACATGATGTCGCCCCAGAACATGGGGGTCACGCCCTGCGCCAGCAGCCAGCGGCACAGCTCCACCACGTGGGCCATGTAAAGGGCGTGCTCCCCCTTTTCGTCCGCCAGCGCCTTGCTGCGGCCCTTGCCCAGATCGAAGGTTTCGTCGCAGCAGATGTTGAACTTTTTGGACGTGAACAGAGCGCGGTACTCCGTGATGAGCCCCTTGATGAAATCCACGGCGTTGGGGTTGGACACATTCAGGGTGTGATGCGGGATCTTTTCCGAATCGGGCAGTTCGCACAGGTCGCAGCAGGTTTTGGTGCTGAGAATCCTGTACATGTGGCCGAAGCTGGACAGAGAAGGAATCAGTTCGATGTGCCGGGCACGGCAGTAACGATCCAGTTCCATGATCTCCTCGGCAGTGAGGGGCGTGTCATCCCGCCACGCTTCGCTCAGGTTGCGGAAAAGATAGGTGTGCTCGATGTATAGCTGCCATTCGTTGATCTTGTAGCGGCACAAGAGATCGGCGTAGCGCTTGAGTGTTTCCAACGTGGGCACCCGGCCCCGGGAGCAGTCCAGATAGTAACCGCGATAGCGCAGGTCGGGCTTGTCCTCGATTTCCAGCGCGGGCAGACGGGCTCCGTTGCGCTGGAAGCACTGGCTCAGCGTCATCACGCCGTTCAGCAGGCTTTCGTCGCTGCCGCCGCGGACGAGCACTTTTTCCGGTGTAATGGAGAGCCGGTAACTGGTTTCCTCCAACGCCGCATCCGCCCGAAGAATCACGTCGCCCGGCTGGGCCGTTCCCCGGAGAATGGCAGGTTTCAGCCCGGTAAAGCGCTGAATGTCCTCCTGCAGCATCTGGGCGTAGAGAAACGCGGAAGGCTCCGTGTTTTCCAGCACGATGCGGGTATCATAGCGCAGGGGGAAGAGTCCCTCCCCTTTGCGGACGGAGTGGGGCATGGGCAGAAAGTCCATGGTCACACCTCCTGTTCCCGGATGCGGAAGGTCTTGATTTCATAGGGCAGAATGGTGAAATGGAGCTGGCCGTTTTCGAAGGAAACGTCTGCCTTCTTTTCCTCGATGCAGTTGCATTCCTCCACGGAGGCGGCGGGGCGGTTCCAGCGCAGGAAGGTCTCCGTGCGGGCGTTGTCGCATTCGTACAGGCGGACGATCCAGCCGTCGCCGTCCTCAGCCTGCTTGATGGTCTCCAGCACCACGTTGGGCGCGCCCACGCTGGCCAGAGAGTATTCCGAACCGGCCTTGCCGCCTCGGAAGGAAAGCACGGGCTGGTTCAGGCAATAAGCCTCCCGAACGGTGCTGTTGCGCCAGTCCCCAGCGTGGGGGAGCAGGGCATAGGTGAAGAAATGCTCTTCCTGATCGGTGGTGGGATTGGGCTCAATGCCGGACTTGATCAGGGTCAGCGCCATGCTGCCGTCCAGCGCGGAGTGGCCGTACTTGCAGTCGTTCAGCAGGCTCACGCCGTAGTGGCCCTCGCTGAGATCCATCCACTTCTGGCCGCAGCTTTCGAAACGGGCCACATCCCAGCTGGTATTCTGGGTGATCTTGCGTTTCAGGTTGCCGAACTGGATGTCGAAGGTGGCCTCGTCGGTGTGGACGTCCACGGGGAAGTGAACCTTCAGCAGATGTTGATGCTCGTGCCAGTCCACCCAGGTTTCGAAGTCGATGCGGCGGCTGTCCGCATAGAAACGAATGGTCTGCCGGATCAGGCTGTTGGAAATCTTCCGTTCCAGCTTCAAAACGGCGCACACCGGGCCGATCTCTTCCCATTCCAACCGCTGCAGGTCGGTCACGTCCCAGCTCTTTTCGGTGTAATAGATGTCGATGTCCCAGTTATCGTAATAAATGGGCTTGTCTTCGTACATCCGCATGAGGTTGCCCTTTTGACCGGGCTTGAAGACTTCGCGGCGGTTTTCCTTGTCGTAAAGGCGGGTGAAAAGGCCGTTTTCGTCCAGCTCCACAGTGTAGTAGGGCGTTTCCAGATGGCGGTCGTCCGACAGGGTGAAGGGAGACGGCGCGGAAACGGCTTCCATGCGGGTCTGATAGGTGCGCCAGCCCTTGGCAGGCAGGTCTTTCAGGCTGACGAACGCGCCCTTTTCGGTATGCTGCACGGGATAGAGCGTTCCGGCTTCGTCCAAAAGCGCCTGAACGTCGGTTTCGCCCAGCGGGACGATCTCGTCCCCGGCAAAGCCCTTGGTGTTGAAAACGGTCAGATTGTCGCCGGGGACGCACAGAGCGGCCATGCGCTCCTGTTCCAGCTGGGCGATCTTTTCTTCCATGGCGGCATATTCCTGCTTGGTGACTTCATAGACCTCATGGATGCTGGAACCGGGCAGAATATCGTGGAACTGATTGATGAGGATGCCCTTCCAAAGGCGGTCGGTCTCGTCCGCCGGATAGGGGAGCAGCCCGCTGGCCAGCACGGACAGCAGCTCCAGATCCATCATGTGCAGCTCCGCCTTGCGGTTGGAGCGCTTGTTCCGGGCCATAGAGGTGTAGGTGCCCCGGTGATATTCGAAGTATAATTCTCCCTCCCACAGGGGTAGACGGCGGTTGTTCTTCACCCGCTGGCGAAGCTCGTCAAAATAGGTGCGGGCAAAGGCCTGACGTACCCGGGGCAGGCCGGTCACGCCGTGTTCCATTCGGTCGGAGGTTTCCAGCATGGCGCGGGTAGGGCCGCCACCGCCGTCGCCGTAGCCGTAGGAGACCAGAATGTCGTTGTTGATGTCCTTATTCTGGTAACGCTTCCAGCCGCCGATAATAGCGTCGGGATGGAGCATTCCGTTGTAGGTGGTAAAAAAGCTCTTCTGCTCGTCCTGCCCAACGCCCAAGGTAGTAATGAGGTGAGTCAGAACTTCCGAGCCGTCGATGCCGCGCCAGCGGAAGGTGTCGTAGGGCACCTTGTTAAACTGGTTCCATGCCAGCTTGGTGGTCATGAAGTATTCGATGCCGCATTCCTTCATAATCTGGGGCAGAGCGCCGGAATAGCCGAACACGTCCGGCAGCCAGAGAATACGGTTCTCCACGCCGAACTCTTCCCGGAAGAAGCGCTTGCCGTGAAGGAACTGCCGCACCAGACTTTCGCCGCTGGTCAGGTTGCAGTCCGCCTCCACCCACATGCCGCCCTCCGGCTCCCAGCGGCCCTCCCGCACCCGCTCCTTCACGCGGGCGTACAGCTCGGGGTAGCGCTCCTTGAGGAACAGGTACAGCTGGGGCTGGCTGGACATGAAGCGGTAGTGGGGATACTCGTCCATCAGCTTGAGTACCGTGGCGAAGCTGCGGGCGACCTTCTCCCGGGTCTGGGCCACCGTCCACCACCAGGCCACGTCGATGTGGGTGTGGCCGATGCAGGTGGCGATCACGTCGTCATGACCGCCCAGTTCTTCGTAGAGATGCTTCTGCAGATAGGCGCGCGCCTCGTGAACGCTCTGCTCAAAGGCAGGGGAGTAGGGCGTGCGGAGATCCAGCAGGTTGATCGCGTCGTTCATGACCCGTTCCAGATCCATCCGGCTCCGGCTTTCGGCCTCCAGCCGGGGAAACGCCTGCAGGGGCACCTGCAGATCCCAGTACAGCCCTTCGATCTCCGGGTCAATCTCCCGGAACTCCACGATCAGGTTGAACTCGGTGTGCAGGGTGCCGGTGTAGGCCTGCAGCTCCAGACAGAGGGGCTGGCCCGCCTCGGCGCTGCGGCTCAGCAGCACGTCCCGGTGATTCATGTCGATGCCCTGAACGATCTCGCCGTTCACAAACAGCAGGAATTGAGGATTTTTGCCGTCATCCCATTCGTCGATCTGGGTGCAGACGTGCATCCACAGGGGCTTGCCCTGAAAGCTTTCCGGCACAGTGGTGTCGGAATAGAACCAGTAATGCTCGTCCGGGCCGTACCAGTGCATATTCCGGCAGTCAAAGGGGGAGAAGGCCGCCGCGTCATGACGCGCGTCCTCGGGGTGAATGAAATTGCCTTTTTTGTACATCCAGCCGGAAATGGGGACGCGCTGACGGATGCTCAGCTTCCGCAGTTCGTCGCAGATGCCCTGGATCCGCTTGTCCAGATAAAACATGTTTTTCGACCTCCGCGTGTTTCAGAATGGGACATGGGGTTCAGTTGTTTTCTTTGACAAAGCGCAATAATTCGTCCACCGTGGTGAACGCAATGCCGGTAACGGTGTCGGCACAGCCGTAATAGATGACGATGCGGCCCGTGGCACTGTCTGTCAGGGCGGCGCAGGGGAAGACCACGTTGGGCACGTCGCCAACGCATTCGTACAGCTCCCAAGGGGCCAACAGGTAGTCCTTGGAGCGGTATTTCACCCTCCACGGCTCGTCCAGATCCAGCAGGGCCGCGCCCATGCGGTACACGAAGCCGTTGCAGGTGGTGATCACGCCGTGGTAGATCAGCAGCCAGCCCTCGTCCGTTTCGATGGGGGTGGGGCCGGGGCCGACCTTGGTGGACTGCCATGCGGAGTCGTTGCCCTTGATGGTGCCCATCATGTAGCGGTGACGGCCCCAAAATTCCAGATCAGGGCTCTGGCTGACGTAAATGTCCCCGAAGGGCGTGTGACCGTTGTCGCTGGGACGGCTCATCATCATGTACATGCCGCCGATTTTCCGGGGAAAGAGCACCCCGTTGCGGTTGAAGGGCAGAAAGGCGTTTTCCAGCTGGTGGAAGGTTTTAAAATCCTCCGTCCATGCCACGCCGATGGTGGGCCCGTGATAGCCGTTGCACCACGTGATGTAGTACTTACCCTCCATGGGGGTGATGCGCGCGTCGTAGCGGTATTCGTTCGCCGCGATTTCGCTGTCCGCACCGATAAAGTGAATCGGCTCGTCGTCGATCTCCCAATGAATGCCGTCTTTGCTGCGGCCGGCAAACAGATCCATACTGATGGAACGGCTGTCACAGCGGAAAACGCCCGCAAAGCCGCCATTAAAGGGGACGACTGCCGAATTGAACACACTGTTGGAACGTTTGTTGCCGTGACGGTCGATAATCGGGTTGCCAGAATAACGCCAGATCGGCTCCGTTTCTCCGGCGGGCTTGTCCTCCCACGGCATATTGGAAAGCACCGGTCCGATAATTTTTGCCATGTCCGATCTCCTCCGTGAATGCGATCGATTGGAAGTATAAACGAAAATGAATGGAAACGCAAGCCCGCGCAGCGCTTGGGAACAAGCTGGTTTTCCCGCTTGTGCCTGCGGCGCCGCGCGGGCGGAGTGGCAGAAAGATTGCTTTCTGCAAAAGGTCTTTGAGAGGCTTAACGCATCCGAAGCAAATCAAACGGATGAAGCCCTTCCCCCGTCATGCGTTCGAAAGGAAGTCTAAACAGATCAACTCAATCGCGAACCGGGGTGCAGGGGTTCAACCCCTGCCCTGCCTGGCACGCGTTCGAAAGCCGGTGTTAACCGTCCAACTTAAACGCGAACCGGGGTGCAGGGGCACTGCCCCTGCTTACTGGGCGGCCTTCCAGGCGTCGATCTGAGCCTGAGCCTCGGTGATGATGTCGTTCAGGCCTTCGGCTTCCATTTCCTCGTACATGGTCTTCACGGTGGTTTCCGGATCCACGGAGCCGGTCAGCAGTTCGGGATGATAACGATCCCAGATGGTCTTGCAGTTGGCGATCTGGTCTTCCACCTTGCCGGTGTCGAAGCTGAAGCCCAGCAGCACGGAGGGCTCGGCCTTCTCGTTCAGCTCCTTCACTTCGTCCCACTGGTTGAACTCCACGTCGTCGGTGGGGGTCACGGCGAAGAAGGTGCCCTGCGTGTAGCCGGCCATACCCCAGTTGGAGTTGTTCTTGTGGACGCGGCCGTCGGCGGTGTAGTCGAAGTTGTCGCCTTCCAGACCGTAGAAGAATGCGTCGCGAACCTTGGAGTCGGTGTTCATCAGGTTCAGGAACGCCAGAGCCTTTTCAGGATGCTCGGAGTTGACGGAAACGAAGTTCACGGAGCCCAGCACGGAGTCGTTGGACAGGATAGTGGGGCCGTAGGTGTAGGCGACCAGTTCCTTGCCCATGTTGGGGCCCCAAACGGTCTTGGCGGCGGAGGACCAGCCCTGAGCCAGGAAGCAGGCCTTGTAGGTGGGGCCTTCAGCCAGGTTGGCGGCGTCGGCGTTGATGATGCCGGACTCGAACCATTCGCGGACGATCTTCAGCTGATCCATCACGTCCTGCTGCTCGAAAATCTTCACAACCTTGGTCTCCTGATCGTCGTAGCGCACGCCGACGCCGCGCAGACCAGCGCCGAAGCCGTCATACACAAAGGGGATCTGAGAAACGCCGTCCTTGGTCACGGGGAAGGAAGCGGTGCCGGTCTTTTCCTTGATGGCCTTCAGGATAGGGGTGGCGTCCGCCAGGGTGTGGCAGTTCTGGGCGGCTTCTTCCAGACCCAGTTCCTTCAGCAGCTCCACGTCCCAGACGAAGTACTGGGTGATGGAGGAATCCTTGTAGGTAGGCACACCGTAGATGCGGCCTCCCACGCGGCAGGCGTCCCAGTAACCGGCGGGGATCAGCTCCAGCAGGCCGGGAGCGTTGTCGGCCAGCAGGTCGGTGATGTCCAGATACGCGCCCACGGACACGTCGGCAACCAGGTTGCCGCTGTCGCCGAAGATGACGTCATAGGGCTCGTTGGAGTTGATGATGACGCTGCGGCGGTTGCCCCAGTCGCCCCAGCCGATGCATTCCACATCCAGCCTGGCGCCGATCTTCTCTTCGATGTAGGGGTTGAGATGCTCGATCCACGCGCTGTAGTTGTCGGGCTGTCCGTTGCCCAGCGTGATGATCTTCAGGGTGGGAACTTCCTCAGCGGAGGCGAAGCTGACCATGCACAGAGCCATGCACAGCGCCAGAACCAGAGACAGGATCTTTTTCATGTTTGTTCTCTCCTTTTTTTTATTCGTTAACCCTTTACCGCGCCGATCGTCAGTCCGGAAATGAAGTATTTCTGGAAGAACGGATACGCGCACGCGATAGGGATTACGATCACGATGGCAATGGCCATGCGAACCGATTCGCCGGGCATCTGGGCCCGGTACTGCTGCAGGGAAACGCCGGCGGTGGGGTTGTTGGTCATGTACTCCAGCGAGCGCATGATGTTGTTCAAAAGCGCCTGCAGGGAGATGAGACGTTTATCGGAAATGTACAGGGACGAAAGGAACCAGTCGTTCCAGTAGCCGAAGCTCAGGAACAGGGCGATGGTGGCGAACAGCGGCTTGGAAATGGGCACCACGATGCTCAGAAAGGTGCGCATCTGGGTCGCGCCGTCGATCTTCGCCGACTCGATGATCCCGTCGGGAATCGAGGTCTTGAAGTAGGTCTTGCAGATGACGATGTTGTAGGAGCTGACCATCAGGGGTAAAATCAGCACCCAGATGGTGTTGCGCAGCCCCAGAATGTTGGAGTTGACCACGTAGCTGGCCACCAGACCGCCGCTGAAAAGCATGGGGATGAAGATGACCCAGGTGTAGAACTGCTTCAGCTTGAAGTTGGGCCGGGACAGGGCGTAGCCCATGGCCGTGGTAACGGACAGGCCCAGCAGCGTGCCGATACAGGTGACGGCCACGGAGATCAGCAGGGCGTTCAAAATGGTGTCCCGCTCGTTCCACAGGAACTGGTACGCCTTGGAGGAAAACTCAACCGGGAAGAAGGAGTAGCCCACCTGCCGGATGGATTCCTCCGAGGAGATGGAAATCATGAATACCAGCACCACCGGCAGGATGGCGCAGGCGGCCAGCAGCACGAACAGAAGGTTGAACCCTGCGTTGGTGCCGGGGTTGATTCGGTTGATCTGAAAGGTGGATTTCTTCGCTTTGGCTTCTTTCATTGCGCTCCCCTCCTCTTAAAACACCGCGCTGTCGGAATCGACCTTGGAGACGATGAAGTTCGTCAGCAGGATCGTGATGCAGCAGGCTACGGACTGGAAGGTAGAGGCGGCGGCCGTCTTGCCGATGGGGGCGTTGCCCTGCAGGGCGGCGTAGACGTAGGTGTCAAAGGTGGAGGCGACCTTGTACAGGGAGTTGGGCACGCCCTGCGTGACCTGATAGAACAGACCGAAGTCGGAGGCGAAGATGCCGCCTACCGACAGGATGAACATCATCACGATGACGGTCTTCAGCATGGGCATGGTGATGTACCGGGTCTGCTGCCACTTGCTGGCGCCGTCCAGCATGGCGGCCTCGTACAGGGAGCCGTCGATGCCGGTGATGGTGGCCAGATAGACCACCATGCCGTAGCCGGTGCCCTTCCAGACCTTGAGGATAACGAAGAACAGGGGCCAGTATGTGGCCTCGGAATACCAGCGGTGGGGCTGGCCGCCGAAGAAAACCACCACCCGGTTCAGGGTGCCGTAGTCGGTGTTGAGGAAGGCGAATACGAAGTAGCTGACCACGACCCAGCTTAGGAAGTGGGGGAAGAACATCAGGGTCTGATAGGTCTTGGAGGCCCGCTTGGAGTACAGCTCGTTGATCATGACGGCCAGCGTGACGGGAATGACGATGCCCAGAATGATGA
>CAKUCE010000114.1 GCA_934643535.1 uncultured Clostridia bacterium
GCTGGCTTTCTTTTGCACACTTTTCTTTCGCCACCGAAAGAAAAGTGTGAACGCCCCATAGGGCTGCAAGCCCTGCTTCCGCGCCGTAGTCGGCGCGTCATCCCCATCCGGGGCAAGGGGTATGCGCCTGCGGGCGCACCAAAGGGCTTTCCGCTCGCCCTTTGGAAACCTTCGGGCACCGAAGCTGGCGAGAAACCCATAGGATGGCAAGTCCCGACCCACGCCGCAGTCGGCGCGTCAATCCCCATCGGGGAAAAGAGCTGCGCCTGCGGGCGCACTGGGGGCTTCCCTCGAAATAAATAATCGGCGCGCCCCGCACTGCCGCCCGCCTTTTCTCCTTTTTACTCTGTTCATTTCTTCATAGTAATGTAATAGAAATGTTTTCGTAATACACCAGTTTTTTTTTTTTTTTTTACATTTGAAATTATTTTGTAATAATATTCATTTATAATAAATAATGAGTTGGGTTAGAAGCATCTCTTCGTCGGTTTCTCCCCGACCCTTCTTTTCAAACGCCGTATGCAGACAGACGCGCGGATCATCTGCCTGCGTTCTGCGGCGTTTTCTTCCCCAAAAAGAAGAGCCGCCTATGCAGCAGGCAGCTCTTCTTCTTTTTTACGCTTTTTTATTTCCGCATAAAGAGAATTCCCAGCGTGTTAGGCCCGCAGTGGCTCGTCACTGTTGAACCGGCGTCTGTTTCCAGAATTTCGGCAAACGGCGGCTCGTGACGCAATAGCAGCTCTTTCACCGCCTGTACGTCTGCGGGATCGCATTCCGTATGCGTAATGAAAATCCGATAAGGGTCTACATCGTCCCGCCCGGCCAGACGATCCTCCACATAATTCAGAAGCACCTGACGGAAACGACCGCGATACTTTTTCGTAGGCGCCATCTTGCCGCCCATCACCTCAATGCAGGGCTTCAGATGCAGCACATTGGCCCCCATCATGGTAATGGCGCTGCAGCGCCCGCCCTTGTGCATGTAGTCCAGCCTGTCCAGAATAAAGCTGGCTTCCACCTTGTTAGTCAGGCGAGTGCATTCTTCCTGGATTTCTCTGGCGGAAGCGCCGTCCCGGGCCATTTCCGCCCCTTTCAGCACCAATAGTCCCTGCCCGGAGGACAGATTCCGGCTGTCCACCACGTAGACCTCGTCCATCTCCTGCGCAGCGGCGCAGGCATTCTGATAGCAGCTGGAAAATTCGCTGCTGATGCAGAAATGAACGATCGAATATCCCTTTTCACGCCAGCTGCGGAACACGCGAACGTATTCTTCGGTGTTGACGGCGCTGGTCTTGGGCAGCTCCTTGCACTCCGCCACATGCTGATAGATCTTCGCCGGGGTCACTTCCATGCCGTCGCGGCCCGTGAAATCGCCCAGCGTCACGGAAAGCGGCACAATGTCAATGTCGTAGCGGCTGAGCAGTTCCGACGAAAGGTCGCAGGTGCTGTCGGAAATGATTTTAACGTTCATCGGGTTCCCTCCCTGATTTATTGCAGGTTACGAAGTTTATCATACCCATTCGGATGCTGTCAATCAATAGGCTACTTTCCAAAAATGCACAAATTTTTTTCATTTTCTCCTGTATGCCCAAAAATTCCCCTTTGGCATCATGCCAAAGGGGAAAAGAATCAGGCGTCTTTTTCGTCTGTCCGCTCCGGCTTTTCCCGCAGCAGCGGCAGACGATTGAGCTCCTGCCGCATGCCGCCCCACAGACAGCCCAGCGCCAGCGCGCCAAAGCCGCAGGCCCAGCCCATCAGACGGCTGAAGAAACGCGCCCGAAGCAGTTCAGGCGTGCGAAGCTCCATCACAGCAGCCGTATCCTGCCATACGTTCCAGAAAGCGGCGGCGATGTCCTTGGGCTCCACCAGCACGGCGGGCACCCATTCCGGGAAGGTGAATACCGGCTGGATCAGCACCACAAACAGTCCCGCCAATGCCGCCACGCATGCGGCATAGCCGATCATCAGCCCAGCCGCTCTAAGGATCAGCCAGCCCAGCAGCCGGGCGGCGTATTCCTCCCGGAGCTTCCGCCGCCATGCAGCGCATACCCGGGAAAACAGCCGGTTCAAAATGCGGATGAGATACAGCGCCAGCACCCAGCCGGAAATGACCAGCAGGAGGCGCAGGGGCATCTTGCCGTTCATGCTTTCCTTGGGCAGACTGTGGGTGGAGCCGCTTTCCGACAGCTGCTTTGCGGCGCTCTGAAACGCGGCCCAGCCGCCCGCGCCTTTCACCGGCTTGCCTTCAAAGATCACGCAGCTCATGACCTGCCCGGAGGAAACCAGCGACCGATAGGGCACGTACAGGCTGTACTCTTCCTGATCCCCCACCCGCTTGTGATCCCGCACGATGCCGATGACCCGGTATTTTTCACCGGCAATCTGGATCTCCTCGCTCAGCGGCTCGGCATACTGAAACAGCGCCACGGCCAGCTGCTCGTCCAGAAGAACGACTTTTTCCCCGTAGGTGTATTCGTCCGGGTAAAAATACCGGCCCGTATACAGCGTGAAGGGTTCTATGGACAGATAATCCGCATCAATGCCCACGAGCCGTGCGGAGGCTGCGTTTTCCCCCTCGACGGTTTCCACCGTGGCGGGCTGCGACACCGCATACAGCGTCGTGGGAGCGCAGGAGCCGTCCAGCGCCGTATCCGCCGACTCCTTTTTGTCCACCAGTTCCCTCAGATAACGGTTCACCGGCTGCCCGCCCTCGGTCAACGCCAGCTGCTCTCCGGGCAGAAACACATGCTGATAAACGCCGGGCAGGTCGTTCAGCTCCACCGCCGCATAGACGATCACCGCCGCAGCCACCAGCAGCAGAAACAGCAGCTTTCTTCGGCCTTTCCAAAATGCTTTGATTGCCATCACTGTCCGCTCCCCGGTCATTCCGTATATTCCATCACGGGCTTGCCGTCTTCCACAGTACGGTCGGCCTTGTCGATAATCTGCTGCCAGTTCAGGTCTTCTTCCACGCTGACTTCCGTGTCGCTGCGGTCAATGACGGTCACGGCGGTCTTTTTCGCCGTCATGCCGGAGGAGGAAAGCACGCCGCCGTAATTGTACTGAGCCACAAAGACGTACTCCGTGCCGCCCTCGGAACGCAGGGCCGATGCGGGAATAATGGTGGCGTTCTTCCGGGAGCGGAAGACGATCTTCGCGTCGATGCTGCCGCTCTCCATCAGCTTGCTCATGCCGCCCGCGGCGTAGAGAATATCGTCGGTCATTTCCATCTCCGCGTATTTGCGGCCGTCGCTGTCGTTGACGATCTGGCTGACCTTGGTGCGGTAGGTGCTGTAATCACCCTGCACTTCCACCTTCGCGCCCTCGCTCACGTCCTTCTTCAGGTCGGTCACATCGGCCCGAAGCACGGGCTTATCCTCTTTTTTGGCGATGGTATACAGAATTTTATCCCCCGCGTATACGTCGCCGCTCTTCATATCCAGCCCCACCACGTATCCGGCGCTGGAGGCCGTCACCACGCACAGGCTCTGCTGGGCTTCCTGCAGGGCCACCATGCTGTCGGAAAGCTGCTCCATTTCCTTCATCAGCGCGTTGCGATCCTTGATGTACTTGAAAACGTCGTCGGCTACCTTGATCTTCTTGTTTTCATAGCTGTCGAAGAAATCCTGCCGGGCCTGATCGAAATTCTGCTTGGCCGTAACGGCGGCGCGGATCAGGGAGGTCACTTCGCTGCCGGCCTTGGCGGACTGGGCTTTCGCCAGCCATGTGCTCTGATCGTAGCTCAGCTCCACCCCCTCCTTGGCGGCGGCCAGACGGGCCTTGCTTTCCGCTTCGGACAGCGCGTCCTGCTTGGCGATCATGTCATCGTACAGATCGTTCTGCATACTCTGCTTGCTGTTTTTGCGGTTGGTGATGTCCAGCTCGATCAGCTCCTGCGCCTTCTTGGCGTAGCTGTCCGTCAGTTCCTTTTCCTTCTTGTCGTAATCGTTGATAACGGCCGTCAGGATGGTATCGCCCTTTTCCACATACAGGCCGGTCTTTACATAGACCTTATCCACCGTAATGGGATAATCCCTGGCCTTGGTCAGGGTGATCTCCGTTTTCACGGGGAAATAGGGCGACAGCGCCACAGACACCTTCTGCTCAATACGCCCCATGTCCGCCGTCACCAGCTTGACCTTGGGGGTGGTGATGGTCTGGATGGTGCGGGAGAAGTACATGCAGACGGCAATGGCCGCTGCCAGAATCAAGAACGCCTTGAGAACCTTGCTTTTCTTGCTCATGGGAGTCTCTCCTGTTATTTTAGTTCGCTGAGCTGCACGCCCAGCAGAATGTCGTCCTGGAAATACAGATACACCAGCAGCATGGGCAGAATGTACAGCGCCGCGCCTGCAAAGGCCACGTCGGCGGAGTCGGTGTTGATCTGGTTGAACATCACGCTCAGCGGCTGCTGGCTGGAATCGGTCAGATAGATCAGCGGCTGCTCCACCAGATTCCAGCAGTCGGCAAAGCTCAGCGCCACCGAAGCGCCGATGATGGGCCGGCAAACCGGCAGCACCACCTGCCACAAGCAGCGGAAGGTGCCCGCGCCGTCCATCTGCCCGGCCTCCAGAATCTCATTGGGCAGACCCAGCATGAACTGCCGCACCAGAAACAGATAAAACGGAGAAAACCACATGGGCAGGATCACCGCCCAGGGGGTGTTCAGGATGCCCAGCGCCCGCAGGGTCATGACGCTGGGCGCCATCGTCACCTGAAAGGGCAAAAGCATCAATACCAGCACCAGAAAGAACAGCGCATCCCGACCCCTGAAACGGAAGCGGCTCAGGCCGTAGGCGGTCATGGGAATGATGACCGCCTGCCCCAGCAGGATGCCCACGCTGTACTTGACGCTGTTCAGAAACAGCTTCAGATATTGGGGCTGCTCGATCAGAATTTTGTAATACTGCCGCAGGCTGACCTGCGAGGGCGAGAACAGCACCGGCAGCCATCTGGAAGTGTCGTAGCTGCTGCGCTGGTTCAGATAATCGCTGATCTCCGATTTGGGAAAGAACGAATACAGGAATGTGAACACGATGGGGATCAGCATCACCGCGGCGATGACGCACAGCAGCACGAACGTCAGGGGCCGGGCCTTTTTCCACCAGTGGCGGAAGCTCGGGCGGCGCGGCTTTTTCCTGCGCATGGACGCCGCCGTCTGATTCGAGGATTTCGAGATCTGCATGGAATTTTCTCCTTTCAGGCGGCGCTGTCGCCCCGGACGGACTTGGTGCGGTACAGCAGGAAAATAAAGACCATCACGATCAGTGCAAAGGAATAGGCGGCGGTGGTCACATCCTGATAATCCAGCTTGGAGAACTTGTTGTTCATATAGTGCTGCAGGGTGTAAATGCTCTCATTGGGATAGGAGCCGCCGATGAAGTACACCTCCTTGAAAATCTTGAAGGCGTTGACGATGGCCAGCACCAGCACCAGAAAGGCGGTGGGCAGAATCTGGGGCAGGGTGATGGAAAGCTCCCGGCGGAGCCACCCCGCGCCCTCCAGACTGGCGTACTCGTACATGGCCTCCGGCACAGCCTGCAGGGCGGCGGTGAAGATGACCACGCTGAAGCCCAGATTCTTCCAGATGTACAACAGCACAATGGGCACCCGCAGCATCTCCCCTTCCAGCCAGAACACCCGCTCCGCGCCCAGGGCCGCCACCAGCCGGTTGAGAACCCCGCCATAGTCGAAGATCAGCAGCCAGATGATGAGGATCGCGGAAGAGGGCATCAGATAGGGCAGCAGCAGCGCGTTGCGGAAAAACGTATCCCCTGCCACATGCTTGCGCAGCATCCCCGCCAGCAGAAAGGACAGCAGGAAAATGGCGGGCGCGCACAGGAGAGACAGTTCCAGCGTGTTTTTGAGACCCAGCTGGAACACCGGGTTCTTCCACACCCGAAGGTAGTTGGAAAAGCCCACGAAGCGATTGTCGATGGTTCCGTCGGTCAGGCTGAACCAGATGCCCCATACGAAGGGCACCACGTAGAAGGCCAGCAGGCCGATCATTCCCGGCAGCAGATACAGCCACACGGATTTACGGTGAAACATAGCGTTTTCCTTTCCTTTGCCTGTTCTGAAATTTCAGCGAAGGGTCAGATCTCGTCCTCCAGCTGCATCAGGCGGATGCGTCCTTCCAGCTCCCGGATCAGACGATCCCGGGGGATCGCGCCCTCGATATACTGGTTGATAAGGGTGCTGATCTCCGTCATGGCCGTCTGATTGCCGCTGTAAAGCACGTTCTGCCGCTCCACATACAGCATGGGCAGCATGGTCTGCTGGTAATACTGGATCCGCTCGGCGCTGATGCTGTAGCGGTTCTGTTCCTGATATTTCAGGTCTTCCTCCAGACTGCTGATCTCGTCCCGGATGGAGGCTTTGTTTTCCTCACTGGCCTTTTCCAGCCGCTCCTTCGCGTTGGCGATCTCTTTTTCCGTCTGTTTTTTCTGACGAGCGTAGTAAGGGCTTTCCACCGGCTCCGGCGTGCCCTGGAAGAAGGTGATCGCGCCTTCGTCCTTGGGCAGGTGCGTCACGTAATACTCCATATAGGTCTTGGCTTCTTCCATCCGTGTGGTCTTGGGGTTGATGATCATCACCGTCGTGGTGACGGACAGAGACGGTTCCTCACCCTCGGCCACGGACAGATACAGGGGCCTGTAGTTTTCATCCAGATACTGGAAGTTGCTCAGCGGCAGCACCGTCGTATAGCTCTGGAAAATGATCTTTTCCATATCCATGGCTTCGTTCTGGTCGTGAAGCTGTTCCAGCTCCTTGAAATTGATGTCCTCAAAGGCCCGCAGAAGCTCTTCGAACTCCGGCGTGTTGAAAACGATCTTCCCTTCCTTTTTCTGGATGTAGGTCAGATACTCGTTCAGGATCATGGAAAAGAAGCCGGACTGGTTGACCCAGTCAAACAGATAATACTCGGAATACTCGTCGCCGTAGTCAAAGGCCCAGTTGGCAGTAAAATCCATCAGATCCAGCAGCGTCCTGGGCAGATCGTCTTCCGTCAGCCCCAGCGCTTCCCATGCATCCATGTTGACGCTGTAGGTGTAGGCATTGGCGTCCACCGGCAGGCCGTAGAGCTTGCCGTCCTTCATGAGGATCTCGCCGAACTGCGGGTACATGCTCCGGGCCACGTCCATCAGCGCTTCGTCGCCGGTCAGGTCGGCGCAGTAGCCCTTCTGCAGAAGCCGGTCCACCGGCATGTAGCTCAGGCTCAGGAACAGCACGTCATAGGTGTTGGTATCGCTGACCATGGCCTGGGTCAGGGTTTCCAGATCACTGGCATAATCCCCCGCCGCCTCCACGGAAATTTCCGGGTGCGCCTTCACGAACTTCTGATGCGCCTCCGAACCCGTTTCGCCGAAGATGCGCAGCGCGCCCTTTTCCAGCGACGGGCTGTTGAGCAGGTAGGCGCTCAGCCCGGAATTGCCGTCTGTGACGTAATAGCCGTTCTCGCACAGCGCCGTCGTTCCGCCGCCGCCATACATTCCCGCGCCGGTGTAGGCAGCGATCTTGCTTTCCCCGGTCTTCGGATCGATGCCCATGATCCGGGAACCGTCCTGATAATAAACCTTGTCCCCGTCGCTGCAGAAGCCCCTCAGATTATAAACGCCCATCTGATTATCGCTGGTGACCGGCCATTCCGTGCCCAATGTGCCGCTCTCCGGGTCGAAAATCGCCAGCGTGGCGGTCAGCTGATCCACCGAGGCTTCGCCGGTGTACAGGGCGCTCCTATCGCACAGGAACAGCGCCAGCTTCCCATCCTCATAGACGCAGGCGTTGGTTACATTTTCCACCTCGAACATCTGGCTGGCTTCGCCCGTCAGCGAAACGCGGCCAAAGCAGGTATTGCTCGTACCGCCGGAGTAGGTGGTGCCCACAAAGTACAGCCAGTCCCCCATCACAAAGCGGGCGTTGGTGCTCATGGGATAGGAATAATCCCCGTCCTTTTCCATCATCACGTCCAGATCCAGCCGTACGGACTGTTCCTTCATTTCCAGCTCGCCCTGCTCGTTCAGCAGCGAATACCACTTCTGCGTGTAGGGATTGAGCAGGTAAAGCTGATCCCTCCAGACGATCAGAAAGCAGCTGGAAACATGATAGCCGCTGCCATCGTCGCCCATGAGCTGCTGGGACGAAATCGTCCCCAGCCCCACGGAAGCCCCGCCGGACACGGGCTTTTCAAACAGCACACGGTCCTCTGCCTCGGAAAAGAAATAGTAATGATCCTTCAGGCAGGCGATTCCGCCGTAAAGATAGCTCGAGCTGGGATCATCCGCTCCCTCCTCATTGGCGGAATCGGCGGATACTGTTTCGGCCACAGCCGCCGGAACGCACCAGACCGTCAGCAGGATCAGCACCGTCAGCAGGGCGCTCAACATGGAAAAGCGTTTTCCTTGCATCGTTTCCTTCCTTTCCCCGCCGCAGCTCCCCCGGGCGGATCGGTTGATCGACTGTATCATACCACATCGTACAGTGGTTTTGAAGGGGTTTGCCTTTTGCAAAACTGTCCATCTTGTAAAAATTGAATCGGGATGCAAAAGTTTCCGAAAACCTTTGTGTTTTGGGGCGGTGCTATGCTATAATGTCAAAGTCGTGCATTACGGCTGTTTTTCGTGTATTCGAAGTCCGACCGGACCCCATTCCGGCGGCATCAAGGAGGACTTTTACTTTGAAGAAGCACCAACAGGGTTTGATGGGGTATGTGGTCTTAATTGCGATCTTTCTCGTGATCGCCATTCTGATTAACGGCGGATTGGGCCAGCAGGAAAATAAACGGATTGAATACCCCCAGCTGCTGACCTCCATCCGGGAGGATAACGTAAAGGCCGTGGCCATCCGCGGCACGTCGCTGGTGGGTCTGTACCGCAACGGCAAAATCGCCGACGCGGACTTCCCGGATCGGGGCTACGATTTCGAAACCACCATCGGCGCGGATTTCATCGAAACCGTGCGCCAGATGACCGCCGCCAAAACCGGCAGGGCGCTGGAGGACGTCAGCGTCAGCGATCTGCCCTTCACGGTGGAATACCGCGCGCCGGTAATCACGCCCTGGTATCTGGAATACCTGCCCTACTTCCTCAGCCTGATCATGATCGTAGGCCTGTGGTATTTTATCATGATGCGCCAGGGCGGCGGCAACAGCAAGGTGATGAACTTTGGCCGCAGCCGCGCCCGGGTCAGCGATCCTTCCAAAAACAAGGTCACGTTCAAGGACGTGGCCGGGGCCAAGGAAGAAAAGGAGGAGCTTCAGGAGATGGTGGATTTCCTGAAGAACCCCAAGGCCTACACCGCCATGGGCGCGCGCATTCCCAAGGGCGTGCTGCTGGTGGGCCCTCCGGGCACCGGTAAGACCCTGCTGGCCAAGGCCGTGGCAGGGGAAGCCAACGCGCCCTTCTTCTCCATTTCCGGCTCCGACTTTGTGGAAATGTTCGTGGGCGTAGGCGCCAGCCGTGTCCGCGACCTGTTCGATCAGGCCAAGAAGGCCGCCCCC
>CAKUCE010000115.1 GCA_934643535.1 uncultured Clostridia bacterium
GTACTACACCCTGCAGTTCCTGCTGTATAAGTATCAGCACGAGGCCCAGTCGCTGGCCGCGCTGGTGCGCACGACCCAGGACAGCGGCGCGATGGCCAATCTGTCCGTCAAGCAGACCGCCCTGTCCGTGCAGATGACGGTGGCCATGGTGGTCACGCTGCCCATCCTGCTGGTGTACCCCTACTTCCAGCGCTATTTCGTCAAAGGCATCATGATCGGCGCTGTGAAGGGCTGATCCGTTCCTACTGAGCTATCCCCGCTGAGCGGGTATAGATAAAAAATGAAGGAGGTTCTCGTAACATGAAGAAAATCCTGTCTCTGGTTCTGTGTCTGTGCATGCTGCTGACGGCGCTGCCGCTGGCCGCGATGGCGGAAGACTACAAGGAACCCATCACCCTGAACGTGTTCTCCGAAGTGGCAAACTTCGGCGGCGAGCAGAAGGGCTGGTTTGCCAAGGAAGTGAAGGATCGCTTCAACATCACCCTGAATTTCATCAGCTCCAACGTGGACGCCAACGCCTACTCTGCCGGCGTGGCCGCCGGTTCTCTGGGCGACATCATCTGCCTGGGCGACACGGGCGAACATTTCACCACCGCGCTGAAGGCTGATCTGCTGATGGATCTGAGCGACATCGACATGACTCAGTATCCTACCCTGAACACCTACTTCACCAAGGCTTTCGACAAGATCTCTGCGTTTGCGGCGGATCAGGGCGTGGAAGGCAAGTATGGCTTTGCCTACTCCGTCGCCATGGAAGACAACGCCTGGGCCGAGATCACCGACCCCACCTACGGCCTGCAGGTTCGTTTCGACGCCTGGGAAAAGGCCGGCAAGCCCGCGCTGACCAGCCTGGAAGACCTGCCCGCCTTCCTGAAGGCGCTGCAGGATGCCATTCCCGAAACGGCTGACGGTGAAAAAGTGTATGCTTACGGCGGCTTCAGCGACTGGGAAGACTGCGTCATGAAGTTCACCTGGGACCTGATGACCCTGTACGGCTACAAAGAGCAGGATTTCCTGGGCGTGAACTACGCCACCGGCGATGTGGTCGATCCTCTGGCGGAAGGCAGCCTGTACTATCGCGCACTGAAGGTGAACAACCAGCTGTACCGCGAAGGCCTGTTCGATCCGGAATCCGTTTCTCAGAACTTTGACACCTACAGCCAGAAGCTGACCAACGGCCGTTACCTGATGGCTCTGTGGGGCTGGATCATCGGCAATTTCAACAGCGCTGAAAAGGCCGCTCAGAAGATCGGCTTCACCACCTTCAAGTTCGAGGACGGCGCTCCCCAGCAGCTGACCATCACCACCGAGGGCGGCAATCGCCTGTGGGCTATCGGCGCGGACTGCGAATATCCCGAGCGCGCGCTGGAACTGATCGAGTGGCTGTCCACCGAAGAAGGCGCCATTATCTCCAACTACGGCCCCAAGGGTCTGTGCTGGGACTACAACGCCGACGGCATCCCCGAGATGACCGAGTTCGGCTGGGCCTGCCAGGAAGCCAAGAAGGAAACCGAAATGCCTGCTGAATACGGCGGCGGTACCTTCGAAGACGGCGAGAACAAGTTCAACCACGAGACCATCAAGCTGGAGCAGATGGTGCCCGGCAAGACCTATTCCTACTCCTACAAGGGCTGGCCCTGCTATGCGGAGCGCTATGCCACCGAGCTGAGCAAGGCCTGGAGCGAAGAATACGCCAACGGCGCTGCCAACGGCATCGAGTTCTACCGCAGCCTGTACGAGAAGGATCCCACCAGCATCTCCGTGGTGCCCACCTTCTCCTACACCTTCCCGGATATGAGCGACGCCTCCAAGGAAAAGCGCGCCCTGTTTGCTCCTGTGATGAAGCAGGGCAGCTGGCAGTGCGTGTACGCCGAGAGCGACGAGCAGTTCGAGCAGCTGTGGAACGACATGGTCTCCACCTGCAAGAGCTATGGCTACGACGATTTTGTTGAGGAAAAGATGGTTTCCATTAATGAAGCCCTGGCTCTGGCGCTGAACCAGTAATTCTCCGGTTACATTGGGGGGCGGCTTACGCCGTCCCCCTCCGTTTATCAAAAGAGCCTGTGGAGCGGCGTTTTTTCCGCCCGATCCGCTTCCTGGATTCTGCCCCGTGCCTTTTTCAATGCGACGGACGCGGGGCAGAGTTCAGGACGAAAGCGGAAAAGCGGCCTGCATATTCTGATTGCGGCTTTCTTTTTTACGCTTCGGAAGGACTCGGCGAATGGTTTAGCCAATGTATCATACAAAAGGAGCCGCATTAGGACGGCAAGGAGGATCGACGCATGAACCGCGAACGCTATCTTCGCCAGATCGACCGGGTGATCCAGCAGGGGCCTTACAAAGCCCAATGGGAATCCATCGCATCCTGCCCCCTGCCCCCGTGGTATCGGGAAAAACGGCTGGGCATTTTTCTGCACTGGGGCCCTTTTTCCGTTCCGGCCTATCATGACTGGTACGCCCGGAATATGTACATTCAGGGAAGCCCGGAGTATGAATATCATCTGGAGCATTACGGCGACCACCAGGAGCATGGCTACAAGAGCTTCATTCCCCAGCTGACCATGGAAAAATTTGATCCGGCGGAATGGGTGGAGCTGTTCCAGCAGGCCGGAGCGGAGTACATTATTCCCGTGGCCGAGCATCACGACGGCTTCCAGATGTACCGCTCGGAACTGTCCCGCTGGAACGCCTTTGAAATGGGCCCTCACCGGGATGTGCTGGGCGACCTGCTGGAGGAAGCCGAAAAGGCGGGCATGACCATCGGCACATCCAGCCACCGCATCGAGCACTGGTGGTTCATGAGCCATGGCCAGGCGTTTGACAGCGACGTGCGGGACACGCAGCCCGGCGACCTGTACTGGCCCGCCAAGCCTGAACCGGCCGTGCATTTCAACCCTGACGCGGAGTGCCCGCCGGACGACGAGTTCCTGACGGATTGGCTGCTGCGCTGCTGTGAGATCGTGGATCGGTATCACCCGCGCATCGTGTATTTCGACTGGTGGATCATTCAGAAGGCGGCCAAGCCCTACATGCTTCGCTTTCTGGCCTATTATTACAACCGGGCGCAGAGCTGGGGCGGCGGGGTCGTCAACTACAAGGTGGACGCATTCCCCTTCGGCTGCGGCGTGCCCGACATCGAGCGGGGCCAGTTTGCTGAGGCCAAGCCCTTCCTGTGGCAGTCCGACACCTCCGTGATGCGGAACGGCTGGTGCTACTCCAAACGGGCCGACTACAAGGAGACCCGGGAAATTCTCTGGGATCTGATCGACGTGGTCAGCAAGAATGGACGGCTCCTGCTGAACTTCGGCCCGAAGCCCGACGGCACCTTGGCGGACAAGGACGTGGAAATTCTGCGCACCATGGGCGGCTGGATGAAGGTCAACGACGAGGCCATTCACGGCACAGGGCTGTGGCTTCTGGCGCAGGAAGGCCCCACGGTCATCGAAGAAGGCGGCTTCTCCGACGGCAAGCCCCGAGCCTTCACCAGCGAGGACTTCCGCTTCACCTGCCGGGGCGATCAGGTCTACGCCATCGCCATGGCCTGCCCGGAGGACGGCGTGCTGAAAATTCGCAGTCTGCGGGCGGACGGCGAGGATCACAAGGCCCCCTGCCATTCGCTGGTTCGCAAGGTGGAAGTGCTGGGGCTTGAACGTCCTGTGAAATGGACACGGGACACGGAAGCCCTGACCGTCGATCTGGGCGATTACCGCACCGACCTTCCTTTGACCGTGCGGGTCACGGTCGTGTAAGTTTTTCATTTGAAATAAAGGAGCTGAAAACCATGAAATTTACCAACGGCTATTGGCTGATCCGTCCTAATTTCCAGATGCAGTACGCCACGCAGGCGGTTCGGGTGGAAAAGCGCCCCGACGCGCTGCACGTGCTGTCCGCCTGCCGCCCCATCCATCACCGGGGTGATACGCTGGACGGCGGCACGCTGGATGTGACCTTTACCGCGCCCCGGGAGAATATCATCCGCGTCACCGTGACCCACTTCGCGGGCAAACGGGATAACGCCCCTCATTTCGAGACCTACGAAGAGCCGGTGAACGCCGTCATTGAAGAAAACGACGAGATGGTCTCCTTCACCAGCGGCAAGCTGACCGCCCGGGTGCAGAAGGGCGAAAACTGGCGGGTGGACTATGTGGCGGACGGCAGGGTGCTTACCAGCAGCGCGTTCCGCGGCATGGGCCGGGCGCTGGATAAGGACACCGGCAAGACCTACATGAGCGACTCTCTGATGCTGGACGTGGGCGAGTGCGTCTATGGTCTGGGCGAGCGCTTCGCCGCCTATGTGAAGAACGGCCAGTCCATCGATATGTGGAACGCCGACGGCGGCACCGCCAGCGAGCAGACCTACAAGAATATCCCCTTTTATATGACCAACCGGGGCTATGGCATCTTCGTGGAGGACACCTCCGACGTGAGTTTCGAAGTGGCCAGTGAAAAGGTGGAGCGGGTGCAGTTCTCCGCCGAGGGCGAGACCATCGTCTACGACGTGATCTACGGCGGCACGCCTAAGGCCGTGCTGGACGGCTATACCGCCCTGACCGGACGGCCCGCCCTGCTGCCCGCGTGGAGCTTCGGCCTGTGGCTGTCCACGTCCTTCACCACCAACTATGACGAAAAGACCGCCACCTCCTTCATTCAGGGCATGGCCGACCGGGACATCCCCCTGAGCGTGTTCCACTTCGACTGCTTCTGGATGAAGGGCTTCAACTGGTGCGACTTCACCTGGGACGAGGAAACCTTCCCCGATCCCGAGGGCATGCTCAAGCGCTATCACGACCGGGGACTCCATCTCTGCTGCTGGATCAACCCCTATATCGGTCAGGCCAGCCCCCTGTTCCGGGAGGGCATGGAGCACGGCTATCTGCTGAAAAAGACCAACGGCGACGTATGGCAGACCGACCTCTGGCAGGCGGGCATGGGCATTCTGGACGTGACTAACCCCGACGCGCGGGCATGGTACTGCGATCATCTGCGGAAGATCCTGCGCATGGGCGTGGACTGCCTGAAGACCGACTTCGGCGAGCGCATCCCCGTGCGGGACATCGCCTATTACGACGGCAAGGATCCGCTGCATATGCACAACTACTACACTTTCCTGTACAACAAGATGGTGTTTGACCTGCTGAAGGAAGAACGGGGCGAGGGCGAAGCCATCCTGTTTGCCCGCAGCGCCACCGCCGGCAGCCAGCAGTTCCCCGTCCACTGGGGCGGCGATAACAGCGCCAGCTACGTTTCCATGGCGGAGACCCTGCGCGCCGGCCTGAGCATGAGCCACAGCGGCTTCGGCTTCTGGAGCCACGATATTTCCGGCTTTGAGCAGACCGCGCCCGCCGATGTGTACAAGCGCTGGGCGGCGTTCGGCCTTCTGTCCAGCCACAGCCGTCTGCACGGTTCCAGCAGTTACCGGGTGCCGTGGCTCTTCGATGAGGAAAGCTGTGACGTGGTGCGGAAGTTCACCCGCCTCAAGTGCCGCCTGATGCCCTATCTGTACGGCGCGGCGGTGGAGGCTCATGAGCACGGCACACCCATGATGCGCCCCATGATGCTGGAATTCCCCGATGATCCCGCCTGCGATACGCTGGATCGTCAGTACATGATGGGCGAAAGTCTGCTGGTGGCTCCCGTGTTCCATGCGGACAGCCATGTGGACTACTATTTGCCCGACGGCCAGTGGACCAGCCTGCTGGACGGCCGCAAGGTGCAGGGCGGCCATTGGCAGAGGGAGACCCACGACTTCCTGTCCCTGCCGCTGATGGTGCGCCCCGGCACGGTGCTGCCCATGGGCAAGCAGGACGACCGTCCCGACTACGATTACACGGACGGGCTGGAGCTCCACGTGTACCAGCTGGCGGAGGGCCAGACCGTTACCGTGAAGATTCCTGATCTGAAGGGAAAGCTCGCCGCCACCTACACCGTCACCATGAAGAACGGCAAGGCGGAGGTCGTTACCGATTCCAAGAAGCCCTATACCGTGGTGGTGCACGAATAATACCCGCTGATCGTGCCGGGATGGGGAGCGCCCATCCCGGCATAGCGTTTATGCGCATAAGACGGAAAAATTTGTTTTCAAAGTGCCCTATGGGGCTGATTGTCAAGAAAAACGCGAATATAGGTCAAGGGAAAGCTCGTTCTTTTCACGCGGCGACAGCACGTGGTTGCGGGCTAGCTGAACGCGGACGTGGGTGCAGGGCAAAGCCCATTCCTTTCACGCGGCGACAGCATGAGTTTGCTATCCAATTAGAACGCGAACGTGGGTGCAGGGCGAAGCCCATTCCTTTCACGCGGCGACAGCATGAGTTTGCTATCCAACTAGAACGCGAACGTGGGTACAGGGCGAAGCCCATTTCTTTCACGCGGCAAGAGCATGGGGTTGCTATCCAACTAGAACGCGAACGTGGGTACAGGGCGAAGCCCATTTCTTTCACGCGGCAAGAGCATGAGTTTGCTATCCAACTAGAGCGCGAACGTGGGTGCGGGGCGAAGCCCTGCGAGGAGGAAAAATGCAGGTAACAAACGAGGGGAAAAGACTGATCTTTCGGGAAGGAAACAGCCAGCTCTGGATCGAACCATGGGGAGAAAATTCCCTGCGGGTGCGGATGACCGCTTTCCCGCAGATGGACGGCCACGATTGGGCCCTGATGGAGCCGGTAGGGGAAACCGATGCGGAGATCACCTATGAGACCGTGGATACCACCGACCCGTGGTATCGCGGGGAAGAATACGCCAAGTACCACCAGCAGGGCACCTATGCCCGGCTGCGGAACGGAAAGATCACCGCGGAACTGAACCCGGAAGGCTGGCTCCGCTTCCTGAATCAGAAGGGCGAAGAACTGACCGCCGAGTTCTGGCGCAATCGGAACCGGCTCAACCGGTACGCGCTTCCGCTGAATCTGAAGGGCCGGGAACTCAAGCCCATCATGAGCACCAACGAGGTGGAACTGACCGCCCGGTTCGAGGCCTATGACGATGAAAAAATTTTCGGCATGGGTCAGTATCAGCACCGCCAGCTGAACAAAAAGGGCGCGACGCTGGAACTGGCGCACCGCAACAGTCAGGCCAGCGTACCGTTTTTCGTGTCCAGCCGGGGCTATGGCTTTTTGTGGAACAATCCCGCCATCGGCTCCGTGACCTTCGCCACCAACGTGACGGAATGGCACGCCAAACGCACCGTGAAGTTGGACTACTTCATCACCGCCGGAGATACGCCCGCCGAGATCGAAGCCCAGTATTCGCTGGCGACGGGCCGCACGCCCATGATGCCGGAATACGGCCTCGGCTACTGGCAGTGCAAGCTGCGCTACCGCACGCAGGAGGAGCTGCTGAACGTGGCCCGGGAGCATAAGCGCCGGGGCCTGCCGCTGGATGTGATCGTGATCGACTTTTTCCATTGGACGCTGCAGGGCGATTTCCGCTTCGAACCCCGGGACTGGCCCGACCCGGACGCCATGGTGAAGGAACTGCACGATATGGGCGTGGAAACGGTGGTGTCCGTATGGCCGACGGTGGATGATCGCAGCCGCAATTATCCCTTCATGGCCGAACACGGCTATCTGGTGGCCTCCGACCATGGGTGCAGCCTGAACAGCACGTGGATGGGCAATACCACTTATTTTGACGCGACCCATCCCGGAGCGCAGAAATTCGTCTGGGAGCAGTGCAAAGAAAACTATTATAGGAAGGGCATCCGCTGCTTCTGGCTGGATGAAGCGGAGCCGGAATACGGAAATTACGATTTTGATAACTACCGTTATTACGCAGGCCCGGCGCTGCAATGCTCCAACGTGTACCCTGTCGGCTATGCCAAGGGGTTCTATGAGGGCCTGAAGGAAGCGGGCGAACAGAACCCCATGAGCCTGATCCGCTGCGCGTGGGCGGGCAGCCAGAAGTATGCCGTGCTGACGTGGTCTGGGGACGTATATTCCTCGTTCCGCTCCATGAGAGAGCAGCTTCAGGCGGGCCTGAGCATGGGTATGGCGGGCATCCCGTGGTGGACCAGCGATATTGGCGGTTTCATCGGCGGTCAGCCGGTCGATCCGGCTTTCCGGGAACTGCTGATGCGGTGGTTTGCGTGGGGATGCTTCTGCCCCGTGTTCCGGATGCACGGTGAACGTTCGCCGTGGTATGAGCGGGAAGTGGAGTACATCGACAATGTTCGCCAGCTCACCAGCGGCCAGCCCAACGAGGTGTGGAGCTTCGGCGAAACGGTGTACGAGGTGCTGAAGAAGTTCCTTTTCCTGCGGGAACGTCTGCGCCCCTATGTGCGCGGCCTGATGAAGGAAGCCAGCGAGACCGGCGCGCCGGTGATGCGGCCCCTGTTCTTTGACTTTCCGTCGGATCCGGCCTGCTGGAATGTGGAGGATTCCTATATGTTCGGCCCTGATCTGCTGGTTTCTCCCGTGATGGAAGCCGGGGCGCAGCAGCGCAGCGTCTACCTGCCTGCAGGCTGCCGTTGGACGGACGCGTATACGCATCGGACTTATGAAGGCGGCCAGACCGTGACCGTCCCCGCGCCCATCGACGTGATCCCCGTCATGGTTCGGGAAGGCAGGGAATATCCGATTTACGACTAAAAAAGCTATGAAAAACGGGTCTGTGAAAAACAGACCCGTTTCGTTACTTTTGAAATTCCAGATGGAAATGTCCGCCGCCGGTTTCGTTTTTCAAAAGCGTCATCCCGTTTTCCCGGCACAGGGTCAGAAGATCCTGCATGGAGTGCGGGTCTGATTTCACGATGCCGTAGGTGGTGCAGAGCCGTTCCTGCGCCCAGCGGATGTCCAGCTCCGCCAGAAACGGCTCGGGGTAAGCGCAGGTGATCTCGCAGTCCCAGAGAAGCAGCCTGCCGCCCGGTTTCAGCACCCGGACGGCTTCCGAAAGGGCGGCGCGCTGGGTGGAGCGGTTCATGTACATCAGCGAGTAAAAGAAGGTGACGTTGTCAAAAGAAGCATCTGCGAAGGAAAGGGACGAAGCGTCCATCAGCAGCTTCCGGCAGGGACAGGCGACTTCGTCCAGCTCCTCCTGACAGTTGTCGATAACGGTGACTGCCGATCCGTACCGGTGGCCGATAACGCCCTCTCCGCCACCGCCCACATCCAGAATGGAGCCGGTCAGCTCCTGCGTCAGCCAAAGAGTCGTCATGGGGAGGCCTCCTTTTTGCGGGCATTTTCTGGAAGGATACTTCTCTGTAAAAGAAGGGCTTTCCTTCTTTACACCCCGCCCCGCTTCGGTGTATGATAGCCGGGGACTATGATTTTCTTCGATGCAAAGGAGCAGGACGATGCGGATTTATTCTCTCAACGGCGAGCAGTGGCTCATGCGGCAGGCGGGGCAGGAACAGTGGCACAAAGCGAAAGTGCCCGGCTCGGTGTATGC
>CAKUCE010000116.1 GCA_934643535.1 uncultured Clostridia bacterium
GTTTATCCTTGATCATCTGCCAGAGGATGCGGGTCATTTCGTCGCCGTCCATCTCCACCAGCGGCGTTTTCATCACAATTTTCGCCATTGAAAAAGTCCTTCCTTCCGAAACCATTCTTTCGAAGCAGCGCCCCAAAACGGGCTTTTTTCCTTTCTTATTGTAAAAGGACTTCCAACTCTTTGCAAGCAAAGTGCAGCGAAAGAACAAGCCGTTTTCAAAAGGGGTTACAAACGGCCTCGTTTCTGGTATAATCCTGTCGTTTGAATATGCAAAAGAGAGGGAACGCTGTATGATTCGACTGATCGCAACGGATTTGGACGGAACGCTGCTGGAAAAAGGCGGCGCGCTGCCGGAAGGCTTTTATGAAGTGGCGGACGGCCTGAAAAAGCTGGGAATTCTGCTGGTAGCGTCCAGCGGACGGCAGTATGACAATCTTCGCCGGAAATTTCAGCCCATTGCCAGAGAGATGGGCTTCGTCTGTGAAAACGGCGGCCTGAATGCACTGGGCCGGGAGATCGTCAGCATCCATCCCATGGACCGCGCCACGGTGCTTGCCATCATCCAGACCCTGCAGGGAATGGGCCTGAGCGTTCTTCTCAGCGGTGTTCGCTGCTGCTACACCTGGTCCGGCGACCGCCCCTTCTGCGACGAGATGGTTTACGGCCTGCGCAACACCATGACCATTGTGGATGATTTTTCCCAGGTCGACGATGATTTCATCAAGCTGGCGGCCTATCATCCCGGCACCATCGCGCCTTTTGTGGACAAGCTGCAGCAAAAATGGGGTGCGGCGGTGAACGTGGCCCGTTCCGGCATGGAATGGTGCGATTTCAATCTTTCCAACAAGGGCATGGGCCTGAAGGATCTGATGCGCAGGCTGAACCTTTCGCCATCGGAAGCCGCCGCCTTTGGCGACAACTACAACGACGAAAGCATGCTCTGCGAGGTCGGCCATCCGTTCCTGATGAAAAGCGCGGACGCCGGGCTTTGGAAGCCGGGCATCCGCAAATGCCGTCATGTGCTGGACGTATGGCGCGCCATCATCCTGCACGGCGGCGAACTGCCGGAGGATGAATTCTGAAATGCCAGGCGCCCTGTTTTCACAAGAAAGCAGGGCGCTTCAGCTTGTCCAAAAAGCTCGCCTGCGGCGATCCCTTTCGCCGGAAACGGCTCATTTCACGCTCTCCGGCATTTCCCCAACGCCCATTCGGAAATCGATCCCCGCCTTCCGGGCCTGTTCCCGCTGGCGGGCACGGGGGATGTGATAAAATTTTCCATCCTTTACAAAATGCGCTCCCGTCTGGTGAAAGCAAAAGGGCACGTTTTTCTCCATGCACTGGCGGCGCAGCGACAGGATCCATTCGTACCGGCAGATACGCGCCTCCAGTCCGGATTCGCCGCCTGCGGAGACCTCCTCGATGGCTTCATCCAGCCACGGGGAAAGCTCCAGCGCTTCCAGCAAAGGCGCAGCCACAATGATCCGATGGCAAATGGGCAGGGACCGAAAAACAGGCAGGCGCGCCGCCGCCCGATCCTGATTTTCCACAGTGCAGCCAATCACCACGTTGTCATAGCCGCCGCCCCAGTCGGGCGGCAGGCAGCTTTCCAGCCGATCGATCCGTTTGGTAAAAAACAGAAAGCGGCAATCCTCCCGCTGCCGGATCATCCTCCAGCATTCCGGCCGCCATTCATCCGCATCCTTCAGCAGAAAGTCAGAGGTAAAACAGGTATAAACCATGCTGCCCGAGGGAATTTTCCAGCTTCCGTCCCGTTTTTTCCGCGTGGGAAGATCAAAATTGCCCGTCCGGCGGCACAGCGAGGAAGCCGTCTCCGTCCCGTACATCGCGTCCTGCCGGTACACATAACAATACCGGCATCCGGGACTCAGCTTGGTGCAGCCGTGCCACGGATTCCAGTCCGCGGAAAGAACCCCGTCCCCGCCCATGTTCTTCCCTCCCTCTCTCATGATCGGCATCGCATGTTGCCCGACCCGATTATAGTGCGCCCCGAAGGGATTTGTCAACGCCGCTCTTCCGGCAGCTTGACAGAATGCCTTTCCGGCTGATATAACAGAATCGCGTCCTCCCGTACTTTGTTTTTCAGGAAAGGAAACGGAAACATGATCTATCTGACCCGCTATGAGTCTCCTCTGGGATCCATTCTGCTGGCCGCGGACGGCGTCGGTCTGACCGGCCTGTGGTTCATCGGGCAAAAATATTTTCCGTCATTCTCGGAGGAAGAAGCTCTTGAGGAAGAAACGCCCGTTCTGGCAGAAGCCATACGATGGCTGGACGTTTATTTCAGCGGTGCATCGCCGGACTTTCTGCCGCCCCTGCACCCGCAGGGCAGTTCCTTCCGGCAAGCGGTATGGAACGTACTGCTGACCATTCCCCGGGGGCAGACCATGACCTATGGGGAGATTGCCCGGCGGCTGAACGTGCGCAGCGCGCAGGCCGTAGGCGGCGCGGTGGGTCACAATCCTGTTTCCATCCTGATCCCCTGCCACCGGGTCGTAGGAAGCGACGGCAGTCTGACCGGCTATGCCGGAGGTCTGGAGCGAAAAGAACGGCTTTTGCAGTTGGAGGGTGCCCGATGAAAAACCTGATTTTCGTCAACGGAACCATGGGCGCGGGAAAAACGACCCTTTGCAGGGAGCTGAAAAAGCTGCTGCCTCCCTCGGTCTTTTTGGACGGGGACTGGTGCTGGGATATGGAGCCTTTTTCCGTAACGGAAGAGACCAGGCGCATGGTCATAGATAACATTCAGGCGCTGCTGAACCGTTTTCTGCAATGCTCCCAGTTGGAGAATCTTCTCTTTGGCTGGGTGATGCAGGATGCTGCGATCGTGGAGCAGCTTCTTTCCGGCCTGAAGTCGGACGCTGCATCCTTCCGGCTTTTTACCCTGACGCTGACGGAAGAAGCACTCCGCCAGCGGCTCCAGCAGGACGTGGACGCGGGTCTTCGGGAGCCGGACGTCATTGAACGCAGCGTGGCGCGGCTTCCGCTGTATGCCCGTTCTTCCATGAAAAGCACCTTCCTCGACGTGACCGGTCTTTCGCCCAAGGAAGCCGCCCGGCGGCTGGTATCGCTGCTGGACGGCGGGCCGGATCTTCTTTTCACCTCCCGTTTGACCATCAGACCCATGACCGGCTCGGAAACGGAGGCTCTGATGGAAGGCTGCCGCCTGAGCGACCCGGAACTCAGTCAGGCCTATCGGGAGATGCTGGAGGGCGGCCAGCGTTTTCCGGATCAGCGGCTCTGGTATTGGCCATGGAGGATTTCTCTGCGTTCGACAGGAGAGCTCATCGGCGACGCCTGTTTCAAGGGTCTTCCCGCCAACGGAAGGCCGGAGATCGGCTACGGACTGAAGAGGCGCTTTCGAGGGTGCGGCTTCGCCACGGAAGCCGTCGCGGCGTTGTGTCAGTGGGCCCTGTCACAGCCCGGCGTTCAAGCCGTCGAGGCGGAAACGGAGCCCGCCAACGCCGCCTCTCAGCGGGTCCTCCAAAAGAACGGCTTTCTCCCCATGGGCGTTCTGGGCGCAGAAGGCCCCCGTTTCGCTTTGGAAAAACGCCCTTGTTTCAGCTTGAACGCAAAGGAGGACACCCAATGAGCGTTATCCGAGTGCTGGACGGTTTCAGCGGGATCGAACAGACTCCCTTCCCCTGTGCGGACGGTCAGGGAAGCATCCGGGTCTATCCGCTGTTCGACGGCGTAAAGGCCATGCTGTTGCAGCTGGAAACGCACGGTTTTCCCGAAGAACGGCCCCAGCGGGACGGCATCGAGATCAATTTCTGTGTAAACGGACGCTTTGAAAGTCATTTTTCTTCCCGGGATCTGGCGGTGCTCAAGCCGGGCGATATGGCGGTCAGCACCTTTGATGGTGTACACGGTCTCCATTCACAGTCTGATTTTCCGCTGGGCTACTACGAGGGCGTATGCATCGCCGTGGACTGCGGCCCTGCGGAAGCATGGATGCGCCGGAACGTTGCCCCGCTGGCCTGTGATTTTTCCGTTCTGCGGCAAAATCTGCTGGGGTCTGAATGGTATGCCGCAGCCGCAGCCGGCCCGCGCTGCGAGCATGTGTTCCGGGAGCTGTTTGAAAATCTGCCCTATTTTGACCGAAAGACCCTGACGCTGAAGATATTGGAGCTGTTCAGTCTGCTGGAAAGCATTCCCCGGGCCGAGCTTTCCCGGGAATACCGCTCGGCGGAACAGCTCCGTCTGGCCCGGCATCTGCGGGATCATCTGCTGACAGACCGGAACAACTATGTCTCTCTGGCCCGTCTGGCTGAGGAACATCAGATCTCCGTTTCCCATCTGCAGCGGCTGTTTCGGCAGATCTACGGCGTGCCGGTGTATCACTACATCCGGGAATACCGGCTGGAACAGGCGGCGGTGGAGCTTCTGAACAGCCGGAAGCGCATCGTGGAAATTGCCATGGACGCGGGCTACGACAGCGCCAGCAAGTTTTCCGCCGCGTTTAAGAGCCGCTATGGCATTACCCCCAGCGTATACCGTTCTGCCGCAGGAAAAGAACCAAAATGGGATATTCAGACCAAAACGGAATAGTTTTTCTCTGTTCAATATGGTATGCTTCCCTTCGGTTAAATGAAACTAACCATATTGAAGGAGGTTTTCCATCATGAAAAAATGGCTTTCTCTGCTGCTTTGTCTGGTCTGTCTGTTCAGCTTCAGCGCCGTCGCGCTGGCCGAGGACGACGTTTTTCTCAGCCGGATTCAGGGCACCTTTGTGGAGCTGTTCCCCGTCCTGTCGGAAGAACAGTATCACGACGCATGGCTGAACGCGGTCGCTCCTCTGGTGGGCGAAGAAGCCGCCGAGGACACCGTTGCCGCTCTGCTGTCTATGTGCACCGGCGACCTGTACGGGCAGGAGGCCATCGACGCTTACGCAACCAATCCCGAAAGCATGCGCTTCAACTGCTACTATCTGGGCGGCGTGGCGAAAATGACCGTCGAGGGCAACGTGATCTCCGGCGTGGACGCGGACGGCAACGAGATCTTCCGTCATGAATATACCCCCGTGGACATGGAAAACGAAAACGGCTTCCTGTTCTACCAGACTGCCGACGCGGGTCAGTTCACCTACTTTGCCTTCTCTCCCGACACCATGGCCGACACCTGGCATCTGGAATTCCGCTATGCCGAGGATCTCAACGACCTGCAAAGCTGGTTCGAAGGCAGCTACGCCTACTGGAACGTGGGCGCGATCGCCGAGGACGCCACCGAAGAGCAGGTGCTGGCCGCCATCAACCTGTTTGCGACGGAAAACCTGTCTGAGGAAGAGTAAACAGCGGATTTTCAAAAGCTGCGCCGATCCATTCAGCGCAGCTTTTTGATTGCCTATTTTTTCAGTTGTTCTTCCTCCCAATTTTCCATGAAGGCCCGCTGTTCCTCCGTATGGAACCAATGTACGGCCCCGTCCATCACCGTCAGCGAGGCGGATGCTCTCCGGCAGTACTCGTCGACGGTTCGGCGCGGGATCATTTCATCCTGCGAGCCGTAAAGCACCGCCGTTTTCTTGCTGATAATGGGAGTCGGATGCTCTCTGGCCCAGCAGAGATAGCGCCAGGAAAGCGTCTGTCCGCCGGGAACCGGGATCTCGCCCTCCGCCTGCAGACGCTCCACGCTCACGCCTGCCTGCTCCATCATGCCGTGGATCATTTCCTCCATATCCACCAGCGGCGATGACAACAGGCATTGTTCCACGTTTTCTCCGGCAAATGCCTGCAGCGTCAGCCATGCGCCCAGGCTGATGGCCCGCGTCCCGAGCCGCTGCCAGCGGCTTTTGGCATAATCACGTATTTTTTCCAGCTCCGGCACCGCTTCCCACGGCACCAGCCGCACGCCGTCCTGCCGTCCGTTATGTTCGGGCAGATCCACGGCCAACACCTGCCATCCCTTGGGATTGACCAGCGCCGCAAAGCGTTCTCCTTCTTCCTTGTTTCCGCAAAGACCATGGACAAACAAAAACGCACGTTCCGAAGGCTCCCCGTAAACGATGGCGGGAGCCTGACCGATCTTCAGATATTCAGTCATTTTTCCTCTTTTCCAACGGCAAAGCCGTTTGCTTTCCTTGTAAAAGGAGCCGTCGCTCCGGCCGCAGTGCCTCCACCGCGGACCATTCTAGATTTGCACCGATGTGCATCGGATGTTATTTTACATAAAAAGCAGGAAAAGTCAAGAAAAAAGGCTGCAAAAGAGCGCTTCCCACACGGGAAGCGCTCCTTTGAATGATATGCTCTTACTTTTCCAGCAGGCTCTTGCCGGTCATTTCGGCAGGAACTGCCATGCCCATGCTTTCCAGCATGGTGGGGGCGATGTCCGCCAGCCGTCCGCCGGTGCGGAGCTTGCGGCCGATCATTTCCGGATCCACGGCAATGAAGGGCACGGGATTGGTGGTATGAGCGGTGAAGGGTTCGCCGGTCTTGGGGTCGATCATCTGATCGGCGTTGCCGTGATCGGCGGTCACGAAGGCGCGTCCGCCGTTGGCCAGAATGGCGCTGACCACCTTATCCACGCAAATATCCACGGTTTCAACGGCCTTTTCAGCGGCCTTCATCACGCCGGTATGACCCACCATGTCGCAGTTGGCGAAGTTCAGGATCATCACGTCGTACTTCTTCTCGTTGATGCACTCCACAGCCTTTTCCGTCACTTCATAGGCGGACATTTCAGGCTTCAGGTCGAAGGTCGCCACCTTGGAGGAGGGGATCAGCACCCGATCCTCGCCCTCGTTGGGCTTCTCCACGCCGCCGTTGAAGAAGAAGGTCACGTGCGCGTACTTCTGGGTCTCGGCGATACGCAGCTGAGTCTTGCCGTTTTTGGCCAGATATTCACCCAGCGTGTTGGTCAGTTCTTCCGGGGGATTGACCACTTCCAGGCCGGTGAAGGTCTCGTCATACTGGGTCATGGAGACAAAGTTGACGTGGAAGTAGCCCTTGCCGCGCTTGAAGCCGTCGAAATCGGGCATGATGAAGGTGCGGGTCAGCTGACGGGCACGGTCAGGGCGGAAGTTATAGAAGATCACGCTGTCGCCCTCGCCGATGGTGGCCACGGGCTTGCCGTTTTCCATCACCACAGTGGGCTTGATAAACTCGTCGGTTTCTTCCTTGGCGTAGCTCTGCTCCACGGCCTGCTCGGCGTTATCGGCGGTCACGCCATCGCCCAGCACCATGGCGTCATAGGCCTTCTGCACGCGATCCCACAGGTTGTCGCGGTCCATGGCCCAATAGCGGCCCTCGACGGTGGCGATCTTGCCCACGCCGATCTCCTTGATCTTGGCTTCCAGCTCCTTCACGTACTCAATGCCGCTGGTGGGGGGCACGTCGCGGCCGTCCATGAAGCAATGAACGTACACGTCCTTCACACCGCGCTGCTTGCACATTTCCAGCAGCGCGTACAGATGGGTATTGTGGCTATGCACGCCGCCGTCGCTCAGCAGTCCCATCAGGTGAACGGCCTTGCCGGTCTCCTTGGCGGTATCCATGGCATGGATCAGGGGGGCCTTCTTAAAGAACTCGCCGTCCTGAATATCCTTGGTGATCCGGGTCAATTCCTGATATACGATACGGCCCGCGCCCATGTTCAGGTGGCCCACTTCGCTGTTGCCCATCTGGCCATCCGGCAGGCCCACGTCCATGCCGCTGGCGCCCAGCTGCGTATAAGGATACTTGGCCTTCAGCGCGTCCAGATGTGGCGTACCCTGCTGATAAATCGCATTGCCCTCATGAGCCGGATTGATGCCGAAGCCATCCATAATAATCAGAGCCGTCATTTTCTTATCCATAAAACAAAATCCTTCCTTGCAGGGCTTCGCCCTGCACCCATTTGCGAGCCGTGTTGGATGCTAAGACCGGCAGTCGCCGCATGAGACAAGCATTGCTTCGCTCTGCACCCATTTGCGAGCATTGTTGGCTGTTATATCCAACAGTCACCGCTCGTCGTATAGCCTGACCCACTTCTGGCCGCGCAATGCGCGGCCAGTATGGAGGTGCAGGAGGCACTGCCTCCTGCCGGGGTTTGGGGCAGCGCCCCAACGTCCCCCCTTACTTGTTGTACAGAACCACCTGAGAGAAATCGGGAGCCTTCAGGGACGCGCCGCCAATCAGGCCGCCATCGATCTCGGGCTGAGCCATCAGGCCCTTCACGTTCTTGGGGTTCATGCTTCCGCCGTACTGGATGCGGACAGCGTCGGAGACTTCCTTGCCGTACTGACGCTCGATGGCCTTGCGGATCGCGCCGATGGTCTCATTCGCCTGCTCGTCGGTAGCGGTCAGACCGGTGCCGATGGCCCAAACGGGTTCGTAAGCGATCACAACGCCCTTGGCTTCCTCGGCGGTCAGGCCGTGGAGAGCCATCAGGGTCTGATATTCCACGATGATGTCGGTATATCCGGCTTCGCGCTCGTCCTTCAGCTCGCCTACGCAGACGATGGGCTTCAGGCCTGCTTCCACAGCGGCGCGGGTACGCAGGTTAACGGTCTTGTCCGTCTCACCGAAATACTGACGGCGCTCGCTGTGGCCGATGACCACGTATTCCACGCCGCAGGCCTTGAGCATATCCGCGCTCAGCTCGCCGGTGTAAGCGCCGCTCTTGGCAAAGTGGACGTTCTGCGCGCCCAGCTTGATGTTGGTGCCCTTGATGGTCTCAGCCACCACGGTGTAGTCGGCGGCGGGAACGCACACCACCACGTCGCAGTCCGCGTCCTTGACCAGCGGAATCAGAGCGGAAACCAGCTCTTTGGCTTCCTCGGGGGTCTTGTTCATCTTCCAGTTACCGGCAATAATCGGCTTGCGCATAACGAATTTCTTCCTTCCATTGATTTGTTGGACTCTTGGTGGGAAAGGGCGCAAGGCGCTTTTTCCCATCTGTTAGAATACCACGATAGGGGCCTGTTTGCAAATGATTCTTATCAAAAATGCAAGAAAAAAGGGGCTGCGGCGATACCGCAGCCCTCAGTCTGTCGAAAAACCCCGAGTTGGCCTCCGTTGCCCGCAAACAGCGCTACGCTGGTTTGCGGGGAAAGTGCTGCGGCACAAGGATTAGGGGCTCTGCCCCTATAACCCCGGCAGGAGGCAGTGCCTCCTGCACCTCCACTTTTTCAGTAATTTGACGGTCAGCGCCCCTCCCGGCCTGCCCGTCCTTTTGGGCGGGCAGGATGCCCTAAGGCAAAACAAACGAGGTGAAACCAATGAAATACCTGTTGGGCGTTGACTTTGGCGGTTCGTCCTCCAAAGCCACGCTGCTGCGCGAGGACGGCGTTGTCGCCGCGACCGCCAGCAGGGAATACCCCACCTACTACCCGGAAAACGGCTGGGCGGAGCAGGATGCGGAGGACAGTTACAACGC
>CAKUCE010000117.1 GCA_934643535.1 uncultured Clostridia bacterium
ATTCGGAAGAACAGGAAGCCCGTATCCGGGAAGCCTTCTCGCACCTGACTGCTACTCAGCAGCGACGGTTTCGGCTGTACGCAGACGGCAAGACTCTGCGGGAGATCGCGGCTATCGAAGAAACCAGTTTCCAGTCTGTTTCCGAGTCCATTGAGGCGGGCAAAAAAAGTTTTTGAAATTTTTTCGCCAGACACCCTGACAAAACCCTCTTTTTTTCTGGGTATACCGGAAGGCGGCAAAATACACGCCTTCCGGAAAGGAAGGTACCCCGTATGAGACACAACCTGAGTATCCGTTTTTCAAGCAAACCCCAAAACGGCGGCGTAGTCGCCTGCAGAACGGTCAGCATCCGTGAAAAGCTCTTCAAACTGCTCTTGGGCCCCAGGCAGAAGGTCATGGTCGTGGTTCCCGGCAGTTCGGTCGAGTCCATCGCCATTACCGAGGTTCCGGTGGGAGGCGGCGCGCATGAGTAAGGTCAAGCTCCTGCTCGATGTGGTTGAGGATCTTCGCTCTCTGGCGGACAGCGTTCAGGCTGTGGAAAAAGCTATTCAAACACGGGATTAAGCAATCGGCATCTTTTTACAGAAAAGAGTGAGATTTCTGGCGAAAGACAGAACGGTCCGGGGCGGACTCAGATACGGGATGGGACACCCACCAAGCCCCTGTCTGAAAAAATACAGAATGGTCAACCGGTATATGCCGAACAACCTGACGGAACTGGTTCTCTCCAAACTGGAGACGGTTGACCTGCCGGAGGGGGGCGCTCTGGAAGGCGTGGATATGCCGAAGCCTTCCGTGCCGCCTGGCACGGCGGAGATTTACAAAGAGATTTGGCTGTGGCTGAAACAGCACGGATGCGAAAACCTCGTCAACAAGCGTCTTATTGAGTCCTTCGCACAGGCGTTTGCGCGGCGCATCCAGTGTGAAGAGACCGTTCCCTGACAGCCCGTTTTTTCCAGAAGCCGAACGGACTGCTTATGCAGTCCGTCGAAGAGGCGTATATTAGTTTTTGGTTTTACGCAGACTTTCTTTTCTGGCGGACAGCAGTGATTGAAGGCTGACCGCACCCACCACACAGAAAAAACCGATCATCTCCAGCGGTGAGGGAATCTCGCCAGTGGAAAAGAAGACCCACACAGGTGTCAAGACAGGCTCAAGTGTTAAAAGCAAAGATGTGGTGATAGCATCTGTTTTTTCAACGCCGCGGGCATAGCATACATTTGCAAGGCCATATTGGAACAGTCCGAGGAAAGCAATGGCACCTAACGAAGTGGGGGTGAAGGTTTCCACAGGTTCACGAAACAGCAGTGGAAAGAAAGTGAGAAAGCTGATCCCGCTGCCAATGATGAGACCGTCCAAAGCGTCGCACTTTTCCCGCCGTGATGCGATCACCTGCGCCGCAAGCGCAAACCCACTAAGGACAGCAACCAGATTTCCAATGATCCCCTGTGGTGACAGCTTGCCTGCAAAAGTCAATACACATCCGATGAACACCACGATGGTTAATAGAATGCTTTTTTTATCCGGTTTCTGTGCATCGAATACTGCGGCATAAAGCATGACCAATACGGGCGCAATATATTGCAGAACGACTGCATTGGCGGCAGAAGTCAGTTTGATGGCCAGTGTGTAGCAAGTAGAGGTGAGAAACATAAAGATACCAACGCGTACATTCGCTTTCGTGAAGCGCGGCAAAGCACCCGACAATCCACGATGCATTTGAACGCGGCGGAATCCCATGAGCAGGAGCATACTTAACAGCCCGCGGGCACCTGCAATGGCAAAAGCATTCCATTGAAGATACTTGATGATCAGCCCGGCGGTGCTCCACAGTACGGCTGTAGCTAAAATATAAAGGTTTCCCATTGCTTTTCCTGCCTTTGATCATGTAAGTTCGTGGAGCATTCCATATACCGATTGCTTCATGGCCAGCTGTAAGGCGCAATCCAGAGCGGAGGACTGCAAAAGATAGGCTTTTGCCTGTGGAAAGCGTTGGTGAAGCATACGACATAATCCTGTTCGAATGGTGAGATTTTGCGTTGCAACACTTCCCCAAAGGAGCAGTGAAAACTTTTCTTCGGGAAGGTGAAGCTTTCGGAAGGTCGTTTCCACCAACTCAAAAAGCTCATGAACGGCATTCGCCTGAAGTTCCTGCGCACAGAGGTCTCCCGCATTTGCGGCTTGCTCGACCAACGGGGCAAGCCGAGCCAGTTGATCTTTGTTTTGCAGGTTTTGGTGACACCAGGAAACTAAAGCTTCCGGAGAGGCATATCCGGTAGAATTTGTGATCAGTTCGGCCAATCCGGGACACTCAGTCTGTCCATCCCAGTGCTTCAGAAGCGCACGCATAGCAGCAAAACTGATGGAGGGGGCGCTGCCTTCGTCGCTGAGAAGAAAGCTCCACCCGCCACAGCGGGCAATGGGCCCTCCAGGAAAGTGGCTGGCCATGATGGCAGATGAATATCTGCCCGCCCATCTCTATGGAAGTGCAGTCCCCGATAATTTCACGTTGGTATGTAAGTCAACGGGAGAAAGTTGTGTGACCTGTCAGACCAAGACAGGGATTGATTTATGGTTGCCTGCGGGCGACTATCTTGCTTCAGACGGTCAACGGAGTCAGACGGTCACACTGGTTTCCGGCGGGAGCTATAGGGTAGAACAGTTGCTGGCAGGCGTATCTCTCGAGGCAAAGCAGCAGGGAGCGCACGTCCGTCTATTCCTGCGCGGACAGGGCGAAGCTACGCTTCGTGCGGATAATCTGGACTTTGCGGAACAGCGTTTTCAACTGACTCCGGATGGAGTTTGCGTGGAGGCGAAGATTTCCAACATAAATGCGCCCTGGTCGGCAGCGCTGCTGCCAGAAAATGATCCCAGCCGGACCTGCAATGTGCAGGGTTAATGGAGAAAGGAGAAATTTATGCTGACAAAGGAAAAATATATAACGCTGAAAGCAGCGGCTTTGATGGGACCTGTCAATGTGGATCAGTTGCATCGCTTTTTATTTGATACGGAACTGGCGAAGAACTTCGACATGGCGTGGACGCTGGCCGAACTGCGCGAAGCAGGCGAACTGAAGCAGACCATCGGTGAAACGGGGATTCAATATGTTATCACGCCCTGCGGAGAGAGAGCGCTTCAGGATTTTACTTTTACCGAGGAAGAGGAAAAAGCGTTTTCAGATAAAGCTGCCGAATACCGTTTGTTATTTGAAAAAGAACGTAATTATCCTGCGCAGTATACGGAGCAGGCCAATGCCATCGTCCCTGTGTTTTTATCTATTCGGGATAACGATAAGGTACTCTTTAAGGTCAACGTGATCGTGCATGATGTGGAAACGGCAGAAAAAATCAAAAGAAATTGGATGGAAAACGCACATAAAACGTATGCAGAGGTGTGGAAATGTATTGCCGGGGATGAACCCATGCCCGACTTTCACTGAGGTGTAGTATGAAACAATACGACTTTTTTGAAAAGGGATTTACCTATCCCGCAATTGAAAGTCTTGTGCGTCCCAAGGATATGACGTTGTCCATCACTCATGACGGTCGTGTGGATCCATTGCCCTTTCTGCATGATGTAACCATGGCTGCGCTAGATCATACGATTTTTGAGGCGTGGTATAATTCCACATCGGCAGAAATCTGTGGCTCTTCTCTGATCCGCGGCCGCTACTCCCGTGATGGCGGCGCAAAATGGTCGGAACCGTTCTGCGTTGTGGGTGAAGCAGGCCAGGGAGAAACGCATTTTGTTCCGGCAGACTTTTTCACGCATAATAACCGCCTATATTCACTGGTCACGACCATGACTGGCAAGAATATGACGGTCAATTTACAACTGTATCGCCAGCGGACAGACCCTATGGAGCCTTGGGAATGCCTCGGTAAAGTATCGGAGGGCTTCATTTGCAACACGCCGCCGCAACAGATGGAAAACGGCTGTTACATTGTGGGTGCATGGATGCCTAAAAAAGAAAAAACACCAGCATTCCCCGTTGTGCTTATTAGCGATGGCCAGGAAATTCAGCATCCGTGGCGCTGCGTATTTCTTTTTGATCCGTTACATCCGCTGGCACCGCGCATTCGTTGCCCGGAAATCACGGTCCTTCCACAGGGACACCGGCTCACGGCCTTTGTGCGCAATGATGAAGGCCCTTCCTATGTGTTTGAGAGTGATGATCTAGGCGAAAGCTGGTCCGAGCCGATGGTAAATACAGCGCCTATTGGCAATTCCAAAATCTTTACAGGCCGTCTTTCGGATGGACGCCCCTATGCTGTATATAATCAGGAAATGGGCTACTTCATACGTTCTCTGCTCGTACTCGCGGTGGGTGATCCGCATTCGGGACGCATGAACCGGGTCTACCGTCTCTTCTCCAATTACGAAGAGGAGCTGGGACGTGGCAGTATCTGGTTCTATCCCTGTGCCTGCGAGGTGGACGGGTCTCTCTGCATAGGGGCGACGCTTCAGGAGCCCTCCGGCGTTCGCAGCGCCGTTATGGCTAAGGTCCCTATTTCTTCCCTGTGATTTGCAGGTTATTATCATTGAGAAAGAAGGTTTTCCCATGAACATTGTACTGTTGGAATCGCTGTCGGTAAAACATGAACTGATGGACGCGCTTTTTGCGCCGCTGAAGCTGCAGGGTCACACTTTGACCTGTTACGAGCGCACTGCAGATGAGGATACGCTCATCCATGAAGCGCAGGATGCGGATGTGCTCATTATTGCCAATATGCCCCTGAGCGGCCGGGTCATCCGCGCGTGTAAGCATCTGAAGTTTATTGACGTGGCCTTCACCGGCGTCGACCATGTAGATCTGGACGCGGCGAGGGAGATGGGAGTCGCCGTCAGCAACGCCACCGGATACTCGGAGCAGAGCGTCGCGGAACTGGTCATAGGTCAGATGATCCAACTGCTGCGGAACGTTCCCGCCGTGGAGGAACGCTGCCGGAACGGCGGCACGAAGGAAGGACTGGTCGGCAGCGAGCTGGGCAGCAGCGTTGTGGGCATTGTCGGAACGGGTGCGATCGGTAGCCGGGTGGCGACGCTGTGCCATGCCTTTGGCAGCACCGTGATCGGCTATGATCCCTTCCCGTCGGAGCGCGGACGCGCGCTGCTGACCTACGTCTCGCTGGAGGAACTGCTTCAGCAGGCAGACATTGTGACACTCCACTGCCCCCTGATGCCCCAAACTCGAGGCCTGATCGGTCGGGATCAACTGGCGCTGATGAAACCGTCTGCATACCTGATTAACATGGCTCGTGGCCCCGTGGTAGACGCTCAGGCCGTCGCTGATGCGTTGAATCAGGGAAAACTCGCCGGTGCGGCCATCGACGTATTTGAGAAGGAGCCGCCGCTGGCCGCAGACGAGCCACTATTGGCAGCAAAGAAATGCCTGCTCACGCCGCACATCGCCTTTGCCAGCCATCAGTCCATGGAACGCCGGGCACAGATCGTTTTTGATTCGCTCCAGCAATGGATGCATGGCCATCAGGTGAATAAAATCTTGTAAAACGATAGCAGTCCCATGCTCCCGATGCATGGGACTGTTTTTGCAAACTTGGAAGTTCAGGAATAACCCCCCCGCAATTCCTTAAAACCGCGAACAGTGGCAAAGAACCATAATTTTAATAGAAACTGCCGTCCCCTGCGGTTCAGTTACACCTCCCATATGAGACTGTTGATCCAGTTTGCCCCGCTGTCCCGCAAAACCACGGTGCCCGCGAGCGGGGATTTTGGCAGGCGCGGCCTCCAACGCTGTAAATTCGTCGGCGATCAGACGGCTATATCATGCTCCCGGCGAAGCAACCGAAATTTGGGCTGCGCAGCGACGCATGAAGATTTTCGATGAGAAATACTGATGTCGCAGTTGAGCTTTCACAGAAAAAGATTTTCCGGTGTCCTCTGTTATCTGATAAAAAAGGCTCTTTCTTTGAACGCACGTTTATTTACGGTTTCTTCACAGGTTTGCAGTGAGTTCTTCATGCGGGTCGTGTATGATAGACTGGGAAAGCGTTTCGGCGCGCCACCTTTTTTTGCGGCTGCCGGAATTATGGAAGGAAAGAGTGGAACGCATGGAAAACGCAAAGAAAAAGAGCAGAAAGAAAAAAGTGCTTATTTGGGTTCTGATCGTCCTGCTGGCGCTGGCCGGGGGCGGGTGGTATGCCATGAGGCGAATGGGCGACGCGATGCAGGCCGCCGCCAGCGCTCAGAATACCTACACCGTGGCCCGCGGCGACGTGTCCGTCACCATCACCGGCAGCGGCAAGCTGGAAACGCCCGATACGGCGGATGTGACCCTGCCCGTGGGCGTGAAGGTGGATACCCTGTTTGTGAAGGAGGGCGATTCGGTCAAGGCGGGCGACGTGCTGGCCGCGCTGGACGGCGATTCCCTGCAGTACCGGGCGGCGGAGCTGAGCTCCGAGCTGGCCGCGCTGGATCAACAGCTGGGCTCCCGCAAGACCCGCAGCCGCATCACAGCCCCGGTGGAAGGCCGCGTCAAGTACCAGCCTGCCGCCGCGGGAGATGATGTGATCGAAGCCGTCAACGAGTACGGCTGTCTGGCGATCCTTTCCACCGACGGCAGTATGGAGTTGCGCCTTCAGACCGACGCGGCTCTGTCCCTGAACGACAAGGTCACTGTCCAGTGGGACGGCGGCTCCGCCGAGGGCACGCTGGTCAGCCGGTTGGACGGCGGCTGGCTGGTGACGTTCAGCGACGAAAAAGCTCCCTATCAGGAAACGGCGGAAGTGTATTCGGGCTCCACGCTGTTGGGCAGCGGGGTCATGGAAATTCACGCGCCGCTGGCGATTTTCGGTAATGGCGGCACCATTTCCGAGGTCAGCTACAGCGTCAACACCCGCGTCTATGCGGGCACGACCCTCTTTACGCTGGAAAACGAGCCGGACACCGACAGCTACCGCAAGGCCCTGTCCGACCGCAATGAAAAGGCCGGTCAGCTGCAGGACGTGCTGATGCTCCAGACCAGCCGCAACGTAGTCGCCCCGGCGGATGGCACGGTGCAGCTGATCGGCGTGGAGGAAGGCAAAAAGACCGCCTCTGCCGACGGCTCCGGCGATGTGACCGCCTTTACGCTGGGCAGCGGCGGCGCGGTCAAGATGACCGTGGAGGTGGATGAGCTGGACGTGGCCAAGGTGCAGGTGGGTCAGAGCGCGGAGGTCACGCTGGACGCTTTCTCCGGGGAGAAATTCGCCGCCGAGGTCAGCCGCATTTCCCGCATCGGCAAGCCCTCCGGCAGCATCACCGTGTATGAGACGGACCTGCTGCTGACCGGGGACGACCGTCTGCTGGAAGGCATGAACGGCACCGCCGTGATTCTGTCCGAACGGAAGGAAAACGTGCTGCTGATCCCGCTGGGAGCCGTCCACGAGGACGAAAACGGCTCCTATGTGAACCGGGTCACTGCGGACGGCTCCACGGAGCGAACCGCCATTGAAACGGGCCTGTCCGACGGCAGCAACGCGGAAGTCCTTTCCGGCCTGAACGAGGGCGACGAGATCGCCTACACCCCCGCCTCCAACCGGAGAATGTTCGGCTTCGGCCCCATGAGCGGGGCGGGCTTCGGAGGGGAGCAGCCATGACGGAAAACGTGCAGACAAAGCCCGTCATTGAAATGCGGGATATCACCAAAATTTATCACATCGGCGGCGAGGAAGTCCGGGCGCTGGACCACGCCACCCTGACCATCCGGGAAGGGGAGTTCGTGGCCATCATCGGCCCCAGCGGCAGCGGCAAGTCGACGCTGATGAACATCATGGGCTGTCTGGACACCGCCGACAGCGGCGAATACCTGCTGGACGGTCAGCAGATCGAGCACTATTCCGAGGACGAGCTGGCCCGTATCCGCAATCGGAAAATCGGCTTCGTATTTCAGAGTTTTAATCTGCTGCCCAAGATGACCGCTCAGGAAAACGTGGAGCTGCCTTTGATCTATCAGGGCGTGAGCGCGGCGGAGCGGCGGAAGCGTTCCGGCGAAGTGCTGCGCCGGGTGGGGCTGGAAAGCCGCGCCGGGCACAAGCCAACGGAGCTTTCCGGCGGCCAGCAGCAGCGGGTGGCCGTGGCCCGGGCGCTGGCGACGGAGCCGGCGCTGATCCTGGCCGACGAGCCCACCGGCAATCTGGACTCCAAGACCGGCAAAGAGATCATGAGGCTGTTCTGCCAGCTGAACGAAGCGGGCAAGACCATTATTCTCATTACCCACAGCGAAGCCGTGGCCCAGCAGGCCCACCGGCGCATCCGCATCATGGACGGCCATGTGCGTGACTGCGGCGACGAGACCGACCCCTTCGGCACTGCCGAAGTATCCCCCGAAAAGGCAGGTGAGGACGCATGAGCATCCAATGCCTGAAAATGGCGTGGGAATCCATCAAGAGCAACAAAATGCGCTCCTTTCTGACCATGCTGGGCATCATCATCGGCGTGACCGCGCTGGTGACGCTGGTCTCGCTGGTGAATGGCGCCACAGGAGCCATCACCAGTCAGGTGGAGGCGCTGGGCAACGACATGCTGATGGTCACGGTCATGGATGATAAATCCGCGCCCCTGCGGCTGGAAAATCTGGAGGAGATCAGCAGGCTGGACGGCGTGCGGCAGGCGTCCCCCAGCGGCTCCATGAACGCCCGGGCCAAGCGCGGCTCCACCGAGACCTCTGTCAGCGTCTACGGCGTGTTGCCCGCCTACGCGGACATTCAGGGTCTGGAGCTGGATCGTGGCCGCTTCCTGAAAACGGCTGACGTGGACAACCGCTCCTATGTGGCGGTGCTGTCCCACGATCTGCACGAGACCCTCTTCGGGGACGAGGACGGGCTGGATCAGTTCATCACCGTCGGCGGGCGCAGCTTCCGCGTGGTGGGCGTGCTGAAGGAAAGCGACTCCATGATGGTCTCCATGATGAACAGCGGCACACTATATGTGCCCTTCACGGTGGAAAGCCGCATGGCGGGTCAGCCGGACATCATGTCCTTCTACGTTTCCTCCTCCGGCAGCACCGACGACGCGGAGACCGCCGTCAACCAGTATCTGCTGCGGCGCTTCCAGCAGGATGAGGACGCTTTCAGCATCCTGAATATGTCCAGCGTTTCCTCGGCCATGGATACCATCACCGGCACCCTGTCCCTGCTGCTGGGCGGCATTGCGGCCATTTCCCTGCTGGTGGGCGGTATCGGCATTATGAATATCATGCTGGTGTCCGTCACCGAGCGCACCCGGGAGATCGGCATCCGCAAGGCCATCGGGGCCAGCCGGCGCAGCATCATGGCCCAGTTCCTGATCGAGGCCCTGCTCATCAGCCTGCTAGGGTGCTTCTTCGGGCTGGCGCTTTCCGGCGGCATACTGGCC
>CAKUCE010000118.1 GCA_934643535.1 uncultured Clostridia bacterium
GCGTCCTTGCCCAGACCGTTCAGGATGACGCGCAGGGGAGTCTTGCGGACCTTGTTGGCGTTGCGGGCGATGCCGATGGCGCCTTCCGCAGCGGCAAAGGACTCGTGGCCGGCCAGGAACGCGAAGCACTCGGTCTTCTCGTCCAGCAGCATGGCGCCCAGATTGCCGTGGCCCAGACCCACCTGACGCTGGTCGGCGACGGAACCGGGGATGCAGAAAGCCTGCAGGCCCTCGCCGATGCACTTGGCAGCCTCGGCGGCGGTCTTGACATCCTTCTTCAGCGCGATGGCCGCGCCCAGTTCATAAGCCCACTTGGCATTTTCGAAAGCGATGGGCTGGATGCCCTCCACGATCTTGTAGGCGTCAACGCCCTTGGAATTGTTGAAAGCCTTCAGCTCGTCAAAATCCTTGAAGCCATACTTTTCAAGCACAGGCTGGAGCTGAGGCATGCGACGTTCAAAACCTTCAAACAAAGCCATTTCTGCACACCTCCTATTACTGCTTGCGCGGGTCGATCCACTTGACCGCGCCGTCTTCCGCCTTGAACCGGCCGTAGGTGCCGATGTTCTTCTCGTAGGCTTCGTTGGGGGACATGCCCTTCTTGATGGCGTCCATCATCTTGCCCAGAGACAGGAACTGATAGCCGCAGACCTGATCGTCCTTGTCCAGAGCCAGCTTGAGCACATAGCCTTCGGCCATTTCCAGATAACGGGTGCCCTTGAGCTTGGTGCCGTACATGGTGCCGACCTGGCTGCGCAGGCCCTTGCCCAGGTCTTCCAGACCCGCGCCGATGACCAGACCGTCGTCGGAGAAGGCGGACTGAGTGCGGCCGTAGACGATCTGCAGGAACAGCTCGCGCATGGCGGTGTTGATAGCGTCGCACACCAGGTCGGTGTTCAGCGCTTCCAGAATGGTTTTGCCGGGCAGAATTTCACTGGCCATAGCGGCGGAATGGGTCATACCGGAGCAGCCGATGGTCTCCACCAGCGCTTCTTCAATGACGCCGTTCTTGACGTTCAGGGTCAGTTTGCAGGCGCCCTGCTGAGGGGCGCACCAGCCGATACCGTGGGTCAGGCCGGAGATGTCCTTGATCTCCTTCGCCTGCACCCACTTGCCTTCTTCGGGAATGGGCGCGGGGCCGTGGTTCGGGCCCTTGGCGACGCATACCATTTCTTCAACTTCCTTGGAGTATTGCATCGAATTGGTTCCTCCTGTTCCAACATAATGTGTAATGTGGACACATACAGGTGTAGTATATCACATTTTTCTGTTTGTAAAAAGTCCTCGCGCTAATATTTTGTGATTTTTTGACGAAGCGCCCGAAGAATGACCTGAAAAAGAGAGCAATTTTTCATTTTTTCCCTGTCCATTCGCCGCAGGGATGTGGTATACTCCAAAAGGCTTTTGTTTTTATTCTGTTTTTTATGGGAGGATCATCTCTATGAGCCGTTTGGGAGATTTGCTGCATACCGAGCGCCTGCGCCGGAACATGACACTGAAGCAGGTGGCCAAGCTGGGCGGGGTCAGCGAAGGGTATCTGAAGGATGTGGAAGCGGGCACCCGCATCATCGCGGACGATCAGGCCCGCCGCATTCTGAAAAAGATGGGGCTGAGCGAGCAGAACGAAGCGGGATTCAGCCTGGACGACATCGCCGCCACCGTCGATCTGCAGACCGCCGCGCCCAAAGCCGCGCCGAAGCCCGCTCCCCGCGCCCGGGAGGCGGAGAAGGTCTACAGCTCCCAGAGCGAGGAAGAGAGCAGGAACATCACCGGCGGCGTGTGGCTGGATGCGCTCAGCAGCGTACTGAAGCGGGTGCCGGTGTATAACGCCGTGATGAAGGAAGTGGATCACCGGCTGCTACCCATCATGGATGGCCGCATTGAGGGCTCCGCACCGGAGAAGGTGTTCTATTTTCAGGCTCCCGACGACACCATGCGGGGCTTCCGTATCATGCGGGAGGATATCTGCCTGATCGTGCCCGCCGCAAGCCCCATCGACGGGGCCATCATGCTGGTGGAGAAGGACGGCCATCGTTTCCTGCGCAAGGTGAAGAAGCTGGACGCCATGAACGTGCTTTTGCAGAGCTACGACCGGGAATACGCGGGGGAAAGCTGCGCCCTGCCGGAGATCAGCTTTGTGGGACGGGCCGTGCGCGTGGAATTCAGCCTGTAATCATCACCGGAGAAGCGAAGGAGACAAAGCGATGCAGAAGGAAAAACAGACCCCCGCACAGATCGTGCGGGATTACGCCATGCTGACGCTGGCCACGCTGCTGATGTGCGTAGGGATTTATTTCTTTAAATTCCCCAACCATTTTTCCACCGGCGGCGTCAGCGGTATTTCCATTATTCTGGGCCATTACGCGCCGAACCTGTCGGCGGGCGCGTTTGTGTTCATCATCAACCAGAGCCTGCTGCTGCTGGGCTTTCTGGTGTTCGGCCGCTCCTTCGGCTTCCGCACCGCCTACGTGAGCCTGCTGATGTCCTGCGTGATCTGGGGGCTGGAATACCTTTGCCCCATGGCCGCGCCCCTGACCGACCAGCCCCTGCTGGAGCTGATCTTCGCCGTCACCTTCCCCGCCATCGGCAGCGCCATCATGTTCAACATGCAGGCCTCCAGCGGCGGCACGGACATCGTGGCCATGATCCTCAAGCGCAAGACCAACATCAACATCGGCCAGTGCCTGCTGTTTGTGGATTTTACCATCACGGTGGTGTCCGGCATTGCCTTCGGCATCGAAACCGGCATGTTCAGCCTGCTGGGACTGGCGCTGAAATCCGTCATTGTGGATATGGTGCTGGAAAACATCGCCGTGCATAAGTGCTTCCAGATCATCACCAGCAAGCCGGAGCAGATCATCGACTTTATTGTGAAGGATCTGCACCGGGGCGCGACGGACATGCAGGGCGAGGGCGCGTACACCCACGAGAACAAGACCGTCATCCTGACGGTGGTGAACCGGGCGCAGGCCATCAAGCTGCGCCTGTACGCCAAGAGCGTGGATCCCTCCTGCTTTATCCTCATCATGAATACCACGGAGATCATCGGCAAGGGCTTCCGCGGCGTGATGTAATATAAAATAAGAAGAAACGAAAAACCGTCCTGTCCGGGCCGAAAGGAGCCTGAGGGCAGGGCGGTTTTCGCGTGTTTGAACCCTCGAATTTTTCGCGCAAAAAACGACAAATTCTATTGACATCCCCCCCGCTTTGTGGTTAAATACATACTGTTTTGCGAGTTTACTATTCCTAAACTCCAAAGCGAAAACAACACGCTTCGGAAAGAGATGAGCCTTGGTGAACATTGGGGAGAAGCTGAAGGAGCTGAGGATCCAGCGAAACCTGACGCAGGAGGAGCTGGCGGACCGCTGCGAGCTGAGCAAGGGGTTTATTTCGCAGGTGGAGCGGGATCTGGCCTCGCCGTCCATCGCCACCCTGACCGACCTGCTGGAATGCCTGGGCTCCAGCCTGAGGGAGTTTTTCTCCGACGATTCGGCGGAGAAGGTGGTCTACGCCCCGCAGGATATGTTCGAGAAGGAAGAGGACGACAGGAAGATCACCTGGCTGGTGCCCGACGCGCAGCGCAACAGTCTGGAGCCTATCCTGCTGGAGCTGCAGCCCGGGGCCCGGAGCAACGAGCTGCCGCCGCTGGAAAGCGAGGAGTTCGGCTATGTGCTTCACGGACAGGTGAATCTGGTGGCGGGCAAGCGCACCTACCGGATTCGGAAGGGCTTCAGCTTCTGCCTGCACCCCAGCACGACCCATTATCTGGAAAACACCGGCGCGCATCCCGCCGCCATTCTCTGGATCTCTACTCCGCCGAGCTTTTAAGCTTGAGCCTGCCAAAGGAGCTGCACCGTCATGATGGAACAGGAACACCTCATCGATCTGAAAAACGTATCCAAGGAGTTCGACGGAACCACCGTCCTGAGCGATATTGACCTGTACATCCGCAAAAAGGAATTCCTGACCCTGCTGGGGCCCTCCGGCTGCGGCAAGACCACCACCCTGCGGATCATCGGCGGGTTTGAATACCCCACCACGGGCACCGTGTTTTTCGAGGGCAGGGACATCACCGCCGTGCCGCCCTACAAGCGCCGGGTGAACACCGTGTTCCAGAAATACGCCCTGTTCCCTCATTTGAACGTGCGGGACAACATCGCCTTCGGCCTGAAGATCAAGAAAATGGGCCGGAAGGAAATCGACGTGAAGGTGGACCGGATGCTGGAGCTGGTCAACCTGAAGGGATACGGCAAGCGGGGCGTGGATCAGCTGTCCGGCGGCCAGCAGCAGCGCATCGCCATCGCCCGGGCGCTGGTGAACGAGCCGGAGGTGCTGCTTCTGGACGAGCCGCTGGGCGCGCTGGACTTGAAGCTGCGCAAGGAGATGCAGCTGGAGCTGAAGAGCATGCAGCAGCAGCTGGGCATCACCTTTATCTACGTGACCCACGATCAGGAGGAGGCCCTGACCATGAGCGACACCATCGTGGTGATGCGGGACGGCCACATCCTGCAGATCGGCGACCCCAAGAGCGTGTACGACGAGCCGGCCAACGCCTTCGTGGCCAACTTCATCGGCGAGAGCAACATCCTTCGCGGCACCATGCTGGAGGACGAGCTGGTGAGCTTCTGCGGCTTCAACTTCCCCTGCGTGGACTCCGGCTTCGGCGAGAACGCGCCGGTGGACGTGGTCATCCGCCCGGAGGACATCATGATCGTGGGCGAGGACATCGGCCAGCTGACCGGCGTGGTGCAGAGCGTGCTGTTCAAGGGCGTTCATTACGAAATGATGATCGACACCGGCGAAACGGTGTTCAAGGTCCACTCCACCATCATGCAGCCTCAGGGCTCCCGGGTGGGGCTGACCATCGTGCCCTACAACATTCATATCATGCATCCCATGCCGGAGCCCCAGGCGGACGAGGAGGCGAGCGCGGATGTATAACGTATCGCTGCCATGGTGGTCCTATGCGCTGATGGGCGCGGGACTGGCGCTGTTTCTGGGGCTTCTGACCCTGAGCGTGAAGCGGAACCACGGCGTGAAGCGCTCGCTGTTCGCATCGCCCTATATTCTGTGGATGATCCTGTTCACGCTGCTGCCCTGCGTGCTGATCGCCTACTACGCCCTGACCAACGGCGGCGGACAGCTGACGCTGGACAACTTCCGGGCGTTCTGGGACAGCAACCACATCATGCGGGAAAACATGCGGGCCGTGGCCGGGGACGAGGTGGCCGCCACCATTCCCCGGGGCTCGGTCAACGTGGATACGCTGGTCTATTCCCTGTGGATGGCGTTCCTGTGTACGGCCATATCCCTGCTGGCGGGCTATCCGGCGGCGCTGTTCATGGCCGACCGGCACATGAAGCTGGGCTCCACGCTGGTGGTGCTGTTCATCATCCCCATGTGGATGAACTTCCTGCTGCGCACCATCGCGTGGATGAGCCTGCTGGAGGACAACGGCCTGATCAACGCCTTTCTGGAATGGATCGGCGTGGGCAGGGTGCAGCTGATGTACAATCAGGGGGCGGTGCTGCTGGGCATGGTGTACAACTTCCTGCCCTTCATGGTATTCCCCATCTACACCAGCCTGAGCAAGCTGGATCCCAAGCTGGGGGAGGCCGCCATGGATCTGGGCTGCAACGAGGCCAGAACGCTGTTGAAGGTGACCATGCCGCTGAGCATTCCCGGCGTGATCAGCGGGATCACGATGGTGTTCATGCCCTCGGTGACCACCTTCTTCATCCCCCGGGTGCTGGGCGGCGGCTCCACCCAGATGTTCGGCGACCTGATCGAAACCACCTTCCTGACCGCAGGCGACTGGAATCTTGGCAGCGCTCTGTCCCTGATTATGATGGTGCTGATCCTGATCTCTCTGTCCATCCTGCGCAAGGCTGATCCCAACGGGGAAGGAGGCGGCATCGTATGAAAAACTTCTTCAAGAGGTTTTATCTGGGCGTTATTCTGGTGTTCCTCTACGTGCCCATCGTGGTGCTGATCTGCCAGTCCTTCAACGCGGGCAAGAGCCGGGCCAAGTGGGAGGGCTTTTCCTTCCGCTGGTACGGCGAGCTGTTCCAGAACGCATCCATTATGAACGCCCTGTGGGTGACGGTGTCTATCGCGGTGATCGCCACGGTGATCGCCACGGTGCTGGGCACGCTGGCCGCCATCGGCATCTACAGCATGAAGAAGCGGCCTCAGGCCGTGATGATGACCATCACCAACCTGCCCAACACCATGCCGGATATTGTGACCGGTATCTCCCTGATGCTGCTGTTTATCTTTGCCAAGGTGGACCGGGGCTACATCACCATGGTGCTGGCCCATATCACCTTCGACGTGCCCTATGTGGTGCTGTCCGTCATGCCGAAATTGAAGCAGATGAACAAGCACACCTACGAGGCGGCGCTGGATCTGGGCGCAACGCCCGGATATGCGCTGACCCATGTGATCGTGCCGGAGTGCCGGCAGGGCATCGTGACCGGCGCGCTGCTGGCGTTCACCCTGTCGCTGGACGATTTCACCATCAGCTATTTCACCACCAGCCCGCTGGTGCAGAATCTGTCCACGCTGATCTATTCGGCCACCAAGCTGGGCATCAGCCCCGTGTACTATGCCCTTTCCTCCCTGATGTTCGTGGTTTTGCTGATTCTGCTGCTGATCGTCAACCGCAGGACCGCCGAGACCAAGGCATAAAACTCCCCGGGCGCGGCGCGCCCAATGGCTTAGGAAGGGCCGGACGGCTTTTCCTTAGACAGAGATTGCCCTGTCAAAAAAGATGATAGGAGGAATCCCACATGAAAAAAATGGTCGCCTTTCTGCTCTGTATCGCCCTGCTGCTTCCCGCCTGCGCACTGGCGCAGGAAGTGGTGAATGTGTTCAACTGGGAGGACTATATCGACGAGTCCGTGCTGCAGGACTTCGAAGCCGAAACCGGCATTCACGTCAACTACATGCGCTTTACCACCAATGAGGACATGCTGGTGCAGGTGGAGGCCAACCCCGGCGCTTTCGACGTGGTGTTCCCGTCCGAATACTGCGTGGAGCGTCTGGCCAATAAGGGCCTTCTGTCCGAGATCAACTTTGATAACATCCCCAATTTCCAGAATATCAAGGAAAGCCTGAGAAACCCCAGCTATGACGAGGGCAACGCCCATTCCGTGCCCTATCAGTGGGGCACCCTCGGCATCCTGTACAACACCGAGCTGGTGGACGCGGAGGACGTGAAGACCTGGAACGTGCTCTGGAACGAGAAGTACAAGGGGCAGGTGCTGATGATGAACAGCATCCGCGACGCTATGGGCCTTGCGCTGAAGCTGCAGGGCTACAGCATGAACTCCACCGACTATACCCAGCTGCGTGCCGCCGCCGACCTGCTGATCCGCCAGAAGCAGTCCGGCATGGTGAAGGCTTACGGTCTGGACGAATTCAAGGACAAGATGGTGGCCGGGGAAGCGGCGCTGGCGGTGGTCTACTCCGGCGACGCGGAATACGCCATTGAGCTCAGCGACAAGCTGGCCTACTCCGTGCCGGACGAGGGCAGCAACGTTTGGGTGGACTGCGCGGTGATCCCCGCTGCGGCCAAGAACAAGGAAAACGCCGAGAAGTTCATCAACTACCTGTGCAGCCCCGAAGTGGCCGTGCGCAACTGCGAAGCCATCGGCTACTGCTGCCCCAACGACGCGGCCATCGAACTGATGGGCGAGGAATACGCCTCCAATCCCGTGATGAACCCTTCTGACGAGACGGTGGCCAACTGCGAATACTTCAACGATCTGGACGCTACGTGGCTGACGGTGTACAACACTCTCTGGCAGGAAGTGCTGAACGCCCGGCAGGGAAATTAAAGAACCTTATCGAATCTATGAGCCTGACCGGGAGCTTTCCGGTCAGGCGGTCTTTTTTTACCGCAATACGCTTGAACAGGAGGAGATACAGAATGACACTGGCAAAACCGACGGCGGAAATGCTGGAATGGCACGAGAGTGAACTGGGAGTCTTTTTCCATTTTGATATGGAGGTTTTTGCGCCTGAGTGGAAATTCGGCGACCCGATCCCGGACATCCGGTGCTGGAACCCCAAAAAGCTGGACACGGATCAATGGCTGCGCACGGCCAAGGCTGCGGGGGCGCGGTATGCCCTGCTGACGGCCAAGCACGGAACGGGCTTCTGCCTCTGGCCCACCAAGGTGCATGATTATCACGTGGGCAATTCCGCCGTTCCCCGGGACGTGGTGGGGGAGTTTGTGCAGTCCTGCCATAAGTACGGCATCAAGCCGGGCCTGTATTACAGCCTGGGCGGACGCTATCTGACCGATCTATGCACCCGGGAGGACGGGACGCTGGATCGGGAAAAGCTGAACGGCCTGCTGCGGCGGCAGCTGGAGGAGCTGATCACGGGCTACGGCCCGCTGTTTGAGATCTGGTTTGACGGCGGCATTCTCCGGCCCGAAAAGGGCGGCCCGGATATTCCCGGCCTGCTCAAACGGATCGCCCCCGATCTGATCTGCTTCGGCGGCTGCCCGGGCATCACGAATGTGCTGCGGTGGAGCGGCAGCGAGCAGGGCGTGGCCGTGCCGGAGTGCTGGTCCTGCGCCCATTACCTGACCGAGCCGGAGCGGGACAACGTGACCCCCGACTCTCCCGGCGACCCCATGGATCCCGTCTGGGCTCCTGTGGAAGTGGACATGCCGGTGCGGGACGTGATGTACGCCTACAAGGGCGGCTGGATGTACCATGCCATGGACGCGGACAAGACCTACAGCGCCGAATACCTGTTCCAGCGGTATCTGACCAGCGTGGGCCGGAATGCCAATCTGCTGATCGGCTGCGTGCCGGATACGGACGGCCTCATCAGTCAGGATCAGGTGGATTCCTTCCGGGGGCTGGGCGAACTGGTGAACCGGGAGCTGGGCGTTCACGCGGGCATGACGGAGACGCTGCTGGACGGCGAACGGATGGAGGTCTGGTTCGACGGCCCGGTGGATGCGGAATATATCGAGCTGATGGAAGATCAGACCGAAGGTCAGCACGTGCTGGAATGGGTGATAGAGACCCGCTGGCCCGCCTACTGGTGTACCAAGGACGGGCTGGATCGCTGGATCCCGCTGGCGCAGGGGCAGAGCATCGGCCACAAGCGGATCATTCCGCTGGGCAAGCTGCGGGGCTACGCTTTCCGGGTGCGCATCCTGAAGAGCCTTCCGGGCATGGCCATGCGCTCCATGCGGGTGTACGGACGAAAGGTGCCCATGCAGTTCCACGACTCCATCGATGCCTGACGGGAAACTGCTATGAAAAGTATCATCTGGGAAAATGCGCCGGCAGCTGCAATGGAGGACCGTTATCTTCTGGGC
>CAKUCE010000119.1 GCA_934643535.1 uncultured Clostridia bacterium
AGCATGGGCGGCGTTCCGCGCCGCCCATGCCGAAAAACGGATTACTTCAGATTCGCGGCATAGCGGTCATAGGCGCTCTGCTCTGCCGCCAGCAGCTTATCCAGGCTCATGGAGCGGATGGTATTCTGATAATTGTCCCAATCGGTTTCCAGGTTCGCTTCGCCGGTAATAAAGGCCACGCGCATGGTGTTCAGATACGTGGTTAGATCCGTCTTGTAGCGGCCCTGGACCTCAGCTTCCTCCGTATTATAGGAGAACCGGGGATAAGTGTCAACCATGTTGGTCGTGCGGACAAATTCCTCACGGTTGGCATTGTTGCACAGAATGGGATCCAGCTTCATTTTCTGAAGTTCTTCTTCCCCGGCCGCGCCGCAGACTTTATAATAGGCGGAATAATACATCACCATCAGCTGCGTCACGTTGATATACTGATCCTTGAAGGCCGCTTCACTGTCATATTTGCCTTCCCATGCGGATTTCATAATAGCGGGGATCTTCGCGCCGCTTTCCGTCGTGATGTATTCAAAGGTCTGGCCTTCCACGCCGTAATCGTACAGGGTAACATATTCGTCCGTGAACATGTAGTCGATCATTTTGCAGATTTCTTCGGGATGCTCGGTTTTGGCGTTCACCATAATCTTGGCGCCCGCGTTCACCAGCGGCCAACCCGCATAGGCTTTCTCATGCTTTTCAGAGCCGAAGCCGTTGACCCACGCCCAGGTGTCATAGGCTTCCGGCACGTTCTGACCGCAGGTGCTGGCCGACAGGCCGCCCCAATCGGAGAACATTCCCACCTGATTGTTGACCACTTTTTCTCTGCGTTCTTCTGCCGTCTGGATAAAGGTGGTTTCGTCCAGCAGCCCCTCGGCGTACAGGCGATGCATGAAGGTCAGATAATCCTTGAAGTCCTCGGTGGTTTCCGCCAGATACACTTTTCCGTCGCTTCCGACCTGATACATCAGGTCCAGTTCGCTGGTGTAAATGCCGAATGCTGCGCGAAGAACATGCTCCAGACGAGCGCCGGCGCTGGTATCAAAGCTGACCGGGATTTCATCATTGGGGTCGCCATTGCCATTGGCATCCTGTTCCTTGAAGGCTTTTAGAACCGTATAGAGTTCTTCCACCGTTTCAGGATAGGTCAGTCCCAGATTGTCCAGCCATGTTTTGTTGAGGTAAACCAGAGGCTGCACCCGCTGGCCGGGATAAATGCTCAGGTTGGCCAGGCTGTAGATCGCACCGGACTCCGTGGTGTGATAGGCTTTGTAGTCGGGATGCTCGTCAAAAATTTTACACAGGTTCGGCATAATATCCAGATACTTGCTCAGATCCAGAAAGTAGCCTTCCTCGCCATAGATGTTGATCTCGGACTTATCCGCATCCGCCTTAAAGACGATGTCCGGCAGAGCGTCGCTGGTGATGAGCAGATTCAGCTTGGTTTTCCACACGTCCGCAGGATACAGCGTAATATCCCACCTGGTATTGGTGCGCTTTTGCAATTCCTGGATCGTCAGGGTTTCACCCCAGAGGCTGTTGACGGAATCCGGGCCGGAAACCGTTATGACGGTCGCCTCCTCGGCGGATGCGGGGATGAGAGCCACCAGCATCAACAGGGACAGGAGCAGGGACAGAGTTCTTTTCATGAGGGATACCTTCCTTTCTTTTTATGATCTGCCGGTGACTGATGCACCGGATGATACCGTTAACCTTTAACCGCGCCGATCATCACACCCTTGGCGAAAAAGCGCTGTAAAAAGGGATACAGAATCAGCATGGGTGCAGCGGAAACCACGATCAGACAATACTTGAGCATATTGGCCGTAGAAGCCTGTTTGGTCAGCATGGCCAGTTCCTCCGCCGTATAGCTGCCGCCGTCCGCCATGGCGTTCTGGGCCCACTGACTTTGCAGCAGGATCTCCCGCAGAAACACCTGAAGAGGATACTTGCTGGCGTCGTTCAGATAAACCATCGCGTTGAAGTAGCTGTTCCAGTGGGCCACGCCATAGTACAGCATCATCACCACAACAATCGGCTTGGACAATGGAATCACCACATGCCGGAACACCTGAAAATCTGAACAGCCGTCAATAAAGCTGGCTTCATGCAATTCCCACGGAATGGTATTGGCAAAAAACGTGCGGGCCACAATCAGGTTATACGTATTCACCAGACTGCCGACCAGCAGATAGGCGCGTGTATTTACCAGACCCAGTTTCTGCATCAGCAGGTAAGAAGGGATCAGCCCTCCGCCGAAGTACATCGTAATCAGGAAGAGCGTCATGATGAAGCCGGTTCCCCTCAGATCCCGGCGGGACAGCGCATACGCGCACGGCAGCGTAACCGCCAAATTGAGAAGCGTCCCAAAAAACGTATAAAATATCGTATTGGCATAGCCGACCCACACATCCTGATAACGCAGAATGTACTGATACCCCTCCAGTGTAAATCCCACCGGCCACAGCACCATTTTACCGGTAGCTACCGCGTCCGGGTCGCTGACGGAGGCGCTTAGCACAAACAGCAGGGGATACAGAACAATCAGAAAAAACAGCAGCAGGAGAAGACGATTGATCCACAAGAATGTGCGGTCAATCAGGGGCTTCCGGATCGCAGAGCGCTTCTTCATGACAGGTCGCCTCCCTTACCAGAGGCCGCTTTGGCCCGCGGTACGGGCCAAGCGGTTGGCAGCAATCAGAATAAGAGAATTGCAGACAGAATTAAACAGACTGACGGTTGTGGAAAAGGAAAAATCGCTTCCCTCACCCAGACCCACCTTATAGGAATAGGTGGAAATGACCTCGGACCCCATCAGATTCTGACTGGTCTGCAGGGCATAGACCTTTTCATACCCCACGCTGAACAGGGAACCGCATTGCAGGATAAACAGCGTAATGATCGTCGGCATCAAAACCGGCACATGGATATACCAGATCTTCTGCAGAATATTTGCACCGTCCAGGCGGCTGGCTTCCACCAGAGATTTATCCACGCCGGATAGCGCCGCTACATAGATGATGGTGCCCCAGCCCGTACTTTGCCAGACTCCGCTGAGTACATACACCCATTTGAACAGCCCCGGCTTGGCCATAAAATAGACGGCTTCGCCCCCCAGCGCAATGATCAGCCGGTTGATCATGCCTGTGGACGGATTCAGAAAAAGAACGACCATGCCGCACAGAACAATCGTCGAAATAAAATGCGGCGCGTAAGAAACCGTCTGAAAAACCTTGCTTGCCGTCTTATTTTCCAGCTCGTTTACCATCAGAGCGATCAGAATGGGAAATGGAAAACTGATGACCAGCGAAAGAAGACTGATCGTGAGCGTATTGCGCAGAATGATCGGAAACCAATAAGAGCTGAACAGCCGCTCAAAATTTTCAAATCCGATCCACGGACTGCCCAGGATCCCCTTGCGCATGCTGAAATTCTTGAACGCAATGGTGATCCCGTACATGGGCCCATAATGAAAAAGTAAAATATACAAAAGCGCTGGAAGAATCATCAGATAAAGCTGCCAGTGCCGCAGAAAACCACCGCTTAATTTTGAAGGCTTTCCGCGGAAAGCCGTCCGCTTTTCCGAAGGATACCGAAGCGTCATATGCATTCCACTGTCCTTTCCATGAGCTCGAGGCTTTTTGAGCCGCTTCCTCGAGCAGCTTTCATCGTTCCTCCGAAATTTTGTTGCCCTGCGGCTCTGCTGTTTTTACTGTAAACGCGCATGGATTGTCTGTAAAGTGGCGATTTGTGACAGCAGGCGGCAATGTCACAGAATGCTACATTTTCACCAGAAATCGCATGCTATAATGTTTCCATCCAAAAAACGCGGGTAATGCAGCCCGAATACAAGGAGGAACACAGCATGGCTCAGGCGCTTTCCCAATCCTGTCCCCCCACGGGGAAAAATCTCATTCCCGACCACCTGAATACGGCTCCCGATTATTTTTGCACCTGGCAGGTTCAGCTGTACCGCTGCAATGACGCGGGGCCGCAGGGGCAGCGGGACTGTCTAACGGAGCAGAGCATTTTCGGCCATGAAAAGGGCGAAGGCTGGGCAAGACTGCACCCCGAAGCCCGGCAGGATCTGATTTTTTTGATGGATGACAGTTGGGATGTTCCTATCGGCGCATTAAAGGATCAGTCGCCGGAATACGGAAGCCAACTTCTGGCACAGGACAAATTTCCTTCCTTCGTCACGCCCGGACGGTGCAATGAAACCGCCATGCGCAAGCTCAACGACGCCATCCGCTCCTATGGCTGGCGGGGCATGGGCGGCTGGATCTGTGCCCAGCAGGCTCCCCGGTTCCAGGATGCAGATCCGGGCCGTTACTGGGAGGAACGTCTGCGCTGGAGCGAAAACGCTGGCTGGCTCTATTGGAAAATCGACTGGGGTACGGAATGCCGCAGCTATGCCTTCCGGCGAATGCTGACGGAAATGCGGTATCGTTATGCGCCGCACCTCCGGATGGAACAGGCCATGATCAACGAGCTGATCCCCTATGCCGATACCTTCCGTACCTATGATGTGTTTACGCTGATGGGAATTCCCTGCACACTGGAAAAACTCAACGTGGACTTGCGTTATGACGCCGCTCCCGGCTATCTGGGCCTGATCAACTGCATGGACGAAGTCTATATCGCGGCCGCGTTGGGATGTGCAATCGATGTGACCCGTCACGGCATGGTGGGTCCCTTGCCGGATGGAAGACCGGACTCCTCCTTCCCGGACCTCCACCGGCGGCTGAAATACCGCATGGACGAGGTGACCCGAACGGTGCGTTGGCACCGCATTGCACCGCCGTTTGCCGTCAACGGCCGGGAGACCGCCATTTCCGGGGAACGTCTGGAGGATTGCTGGCAGGTTGTGGATTATACGCAGGAAATAGAGGGCTGGTGGAAATTCCGAAACGGCGATCGAATCAGCCGCAGCGCCCCTGCCCGCTTCAGCCGTGGTCTGCCCCTTCCTCAGGTGACGCCTGATGAAAACGGCGATGTGCCCTACGTTGTCTGCGCCCGCTATCCCGAGGGGGCGATTTCCATCGGAACCATGGGACGTACCAGAGAACGCCGCTTCTGGACACCGCGCTGCCATATAACGCTGGATGCGCAGCACGCCTGCTGCCGCTCGCTGCCCTATGATGGCTTCTTCGGCATCTTCGGCGAATATGCCAGCCTGACCCTGCTCACGCCATTGGCTCAGGAAGGAAAACGCGTGTGGGCACAGGATCTTCTGGGGACGGAGGCCGTGGACATTACGGATGCCGTGAAGCTGGGAAATGGCGAAGTGTACCTCAGCGGTCAGCTGATTCATCAATTGGGCACACAATGCGCCCATTCCGGTGATCTGTCTGACCCCGGCCTGCTGATCCGGCTAATCTAAAATTCCATTTCCTGGTATCCAAAATTCCAGGCTTTGTCAAAAACTTTTCCATAAACAGCAGGGGCCGAGACGACCTTCGTCGTTTCAGTCCCTGCCATGTTTCATCGAAGAATGTTTCTTCTCCCTGTTTCTTTTCAGGGATGTCCATATATATCAAAATAAACTTACGAGCCGTGACAACCATCGTACTGTGGGCATCGCTTCGCAGCCAATTTTGAAGGCCTTGTGCAGCTCCGTCGCGCGCAGACCGTACTTGAATATTTCTATAATACAAAAAGCCAGCGTGGATCCAACTCCACGCCGGCTTTTTTCAGCGAGCCATGAGGCCCTCTGCCGAACGGCGGTAACACCGCAGCCAAGTCCATGTCTCCCTACGCCCCTGCGCGCATAGCGCGCAGTCTGCAAAGGGGGGACTCAGTCCCCCAGTTCGTAGGGGGAGAAGGGGTAGAGGAGAACGCCGGCGATTTCGCCAGCCAGTAACCCCGGCTCCACAAAGAATACGATATTGCCGTTTTCGTCCAGATAAAAATCGGTTTCGGGGCTCAGGGCAGACTGAACGCTGGCCAGCGTCAGGCTGTCCAGATAATCCCCCTCCACGTTTTCCATGCCCACCTGAGCGATTTCCCAAATCAGGTCGTAGACCAGATCGGCGGCGTTCGCGTCGCCGTCAGCCGCTTCTGCGCCCAGCAGCTCGGACAGAGTGATCCTGCGGGAGGATTCGCCCCGAACGAAAGTATCGGCGGACAGCGTTTCCACCTCGCCGCTGCCCGCTAGCTGCCGCAGGTGCAGTACAATACTGACATACTCCGCGTCGTTCCGGGTGATTTCATAGTCCAGCACCCAGTTTTCCGGCTCGCTGCCGTCGTCATCTGCCGACCACGCCGCCCCCGGAGGAAGCTCGCCCGCCTCCAGACGGGCGGCCAGATCCAGATAGTATTGATTGATCTCCGGCTCCTCGCCGAATTGGGGCAGAGAGAAAGAAGCGCCGCCCCTTTCCCCCACTCTGTCCTCGGTTTGCAGAGCCGCCGCCGTTTCCTCCGCCAGCCCCAGAAGAGGCTGGCAAAGGAGCAACGCCGTCAGCAGGAAAGCCACGCAGCGCTTCTTCATTTTTTTCATTCCTTTCGGGAGGTCTGGCCGTCAGAGGCTTAGCCCTGCGCGCCTTCCTCGCTGGCAAAGCTGTTTTCCAGATAAGAGCAATACATGCTGTAATCGCCGCTCTTTTCGGTCAGGAACTTCAGCTCAGCCTGGTAGATGTAGTTTTCAGACACCAGATACACGTCGAACACGGTGTAGCCGTCGTCGGTGGTGTAAGCCACGGTGCCGTAGTTGTTCATGTCGTTCACAGTGGCCTTCGCGCCGTTCAGGCCGCTGGCGATCACATTCACATAGCTCTGCAGGTCGCTCTGATCCGCATTCTGGATGCGGCGGGCGAAGAAGGAAGCGCTCTTGTCGGGCAGTTCGGCGCTGACGCCGGTTTCGTCTTCCTCGAGCAGCTCGTCGTCAAACACAGCGGGGTAGGACAGCGTGAAGCCCAGCTTGGAGTTCACGTATTCCACCACGGTGTCGGCGTTGTACTCCATGAAGGCTTCTTCCATGTTCAGGTCAGTGCCAGAGGAGAAGCCCAGCAGGCGGAAGCCATTCAGAGCGCCGGCGTCGCTGCGGAAGGTGAAGATGCCGCGATCCAGCCAGGTCACGTCGGTGAACTCGGTGCCGCTCATCTGGCTCAGGGGCTTGCTGGCGGTATAGATTTCACCGATGATCTGCAGCGTGTTGTTTTCGCCGGTATTGTTCACCGTCACAGGACGGAAGCCGATGTAATTGCTTTCGCCGTCGGCGGCAGCCACGGCGGTCAGCTCAGGCAGCTGCGCGTCGAAGATCGAGCTGAGCAGCGCCTTCTGAGCGGCGGTGTCCGTCATCATGGCGGCGGTCACGCCTACGCTTTCGCCGCGGGTCTGACCGATGCGAATGAAGGCCTGCACGAATTCGGGGGTCAATTCACCCTCGGAATCGGGCACCACGATGGCATAGTCATCCTCCCCCTGCGCATCCAGCGCGGCAGCGCAGACCAGATCCATCAAGGGGTACAGCGCCTCCAGATCAGCGGTTTGCTCCGCCGCGGCCATGGCGCAGCCCAGCATCATCACGAGTGCAAGGACCCATGCAAATGTCTTTTTCATCCACTGCTTCATATTCCGTATTCCTCCTAAACTATCGTGTATGAACACCACGTAGGGGTCTTCCTCTTATAAGACGATCCACCTGCGGGATTTCATCCAAGTTTGGCAATAAATTCCGCTGCGGCAATGGCGGCCACATTGCCCTCCCCCACCGCCTTGGCAATCTGCAGCGGCCCGCCGGTCACGTCTCCGGCCGCAAACACCCCGGGAAGACTGGCGCGCATGCTTCGATCCACCCGAATGGCACCTCCGTCCGTCTCCAGCCCGTCCAGCAGCATTCGCAGGGGGACGGCGGTCCGGAAAATGAAAACGCCGTCGTACAGGTGAGTCTCCCGGTCGGTAGTCAGGGCGATCCCGCCCTGTTCCCGGGTAAGACTGCGCGGCTTTTCCGCCACCGTCTGCACTCCGTCCGGCAGGGCCGAAGCATCGTGGGGCTTCAGGGCATAATAATCGACGGATTCGGCCAGCGAATGCAGAAACGCCGCTTCCTCCATCCCGGAGGCTGACGCGGACAGCACCGCCACCCGCTTTCCCCGGTAGAACATGCCGTCGCAGGTAGCGCAATAGCTGACGCCGCCGCCAAGAAGCTCCTCTTCGCCGGGCAGAAGCACCGGCCGGGCCGCGCCCATGCACAGCGCTACGGCTTTGGCTTCCAGCACGTTGTTTTCCGCCAACAGCAGGAAGCGTTCCCCGCTTGGCATGATCTGGCGGACCAGCGCGTTTTTCTCTTCCGCACCCAGGGCCAGCGCCTGCTGACGAAACCGCTCCAGCAGTTCCCTGCCGGATACCTGCGGCAGACCGGGATAATTGTCGATCCGCTCCGCGCCGCTCAGCCATCCGCCCGCCCCCGCAGGAGCGATCACAACGGCGTTCAGGCCGCGCATCCGGGCCGTCATGGCACAGGACCAACCCGCCGGGCCGTTGCCGACAATCGCTAGATCCACAGGTCTTTCCTCCCCAGTCCTTTCGTTGAAGTGAACTCAGTATAACAAATCCGCCGAAAAAGCACAAGGGAAACGTTATAAATGTAACATATTTGACATAAGAAGAAACATTTAGACCTTATTCGTATTCTCCTTTTTTGAACTGTTCCTCCAGGGGATTGCGCTTCCATGCCACCAGAGCGCCGGAAAAAAAACCGCAGGGATGCCAGCTCATCTGTTCAAAGCCCAGTTGTGAAAGCTGCTTCATCATTTGGCGGCGCGTAGCGCTTTCCGCCGCTTCCTCCGTACTTTCAGCTGCGGCGTCCACGACCGACCGGAAAAGCGCGGGGAGATTTTTCATGCCCATCACCAGTTGCCCGCCCTCCTTCAGCACCCGATGGACCTCCCGGAGCTGATTTTCCATGGCGAAGCCATCCATGCGGCAGGGACGAAGAAGGACGGTATGAAAGGCCTGATCCCGCCAGGGAATATCTCCCGCCGCAGCATACACCAGATCGGCGCTGCGCACCAGTCCGCGGGTGGTGCGAACCAGCTCCATATCGTCGGCCACGCCGCAAACCTCACATTCCATGTTGCGCAGCAGGTATTCCGCCATCAGACCGTTGCCCAGTCCCACGTCCAGCACCCGGTCATCCCGGTCGATCACCGCCCATTTCAACAGGCAGCGCTCCATGGCGCTGAGCCGTTGACGGCGCGGCGGGCACTGCGTCCGTTCGTAGGTTCTGCTTCCTGCCTTCGAGATCATACAAGGCCTCCGTCCATTGCGATACGGCTTTTCCTTCCCGTCAAATACACGAAGAAAAACCCTGCCAGAAAACACGCTGGCAGGGTCAGAATATCATAT
>CAKUCE010000120.1 GCA_934643535.1 uncultured Clostridia bacterium
TTCGGGCACCGAAGCCGGCGGGAAACTTATAGGGCAGCAAGCCTCAATCCACGCCGCAGCCAGCGCGTCACTCCCCACCCTGGGCAGGGGTATGCGCCCGCAGGCGCACTAAAGGGCTTTCCGCTCGCCCTTTGGAAACCTTCGGGCACCGAAGCCGGCGGGAAACTTATAGGGCAGCAAGCCTCAATCCACGCCGCAGCCAGCGCGTCACTCCCCATCCGGGGAAAATCAGGGATCGACTCCCAGCCCCCTTTAGTTCCCCCAGAAAATCGACCGCTCGTTCTCCGCTAAACTCTCCACCACACCGTCTTCCTTCCGCTCACCGCCGGTGAAAAAACTCTTCACGCTGTCCCAGAAGCCGGTGGAAAGATTCGCCTGAGCCACCTGCACCGACTGTACGCCCTCCAGCAAAACGCCGTTGTTCAGCAGCTCCGCGTGAACGGGGATCACCCGGTAGGTGTAGACCACGCCCGCACGGGCCTGCGTGTCCGTAAAGTATAACGTCTCCCCGGCAGAGCCGTATAGCTCCGTCAGAATGAAACTCTCGCCCACCGCGTCCCGCTGGACCCGGTAGAGCGCCGTGTCCGCAGGCTGAAGGATCAGCACGGGATACCCCGCCTCGCTGTGGGAAACGGTGAAGCTGTTCAGCGCCCGGGGCGGCGTCCATACGTCGCTCTTTTTGGTCGGGTGGTTGTCTTCGGTGAAATACTCCGTGTAACGGTAGTTTTTGGGGGTCAGATCGTTGGCCAGCATGGGTTCGCCCCGCCATTTGATGGCCTGCTGATCAATCTCCAGCGCAATAATGCCGCCCGGCCGGGTAAATTGCGGTTTGTCCCGGTTCTGATACAGCGCCTTGAAATAGTTCCGGGCCATGGCGGCGGTGTTGTCGCCGCCGCTGACCCAGCCCTGCAGCTTGTGCTTCTGGTCTGGCTCGTCAAAGCCCATCCAGAAGGCGCAGGAAATCTCGCTGTTATAGCACGCCATCCAGATGTCCCGGTTGCCTCCGCCGGTCATGTTGACGGTGCCCGTCTTGCCCGCCACAGGCGTGCCCGCGCCGGACAGCTTCGCGCCGGTGCCGGAAGCGGTGACGGTCTGCAGAAGGCTGGTCATCAGATAGGCCGAGGTGGCCTTCAGCACCCGGGAGCCGCTGTCCCGGTTCTGGTACAGCACCCGGCCCGATGCGTCGGTGATGCGGCGGATCAGATGGGGTGCGTTGTAGGTGCCGCCGTTGCCGAAGGGAGCGTAGGCCGCCGCCAGCTGCACCGGCGAAACGCCGTAGGTCATAGCCCCCAGCCCCAGCGCCAGATTCGCGTCCCGGTCGTCCAGCTGAATGCCGACGCTGGCCATGTAGTCCCGACCCGCATTGACGCCGATCTGGTTGAGCAGGGCCACAGTGGAGACGTTCAGACTGTTTTTCAGCGCTGTGCGGATGCTGACATTGCCGTAGTAGGTATAGCTGGAATTGCGGGGCTTGTAGCCGTTGAAATTGGTGGGTTCGTCCTTGAGGACGCTGCAGGTCATGTAGCCGTAGCGGTCGATGGCGGGGGCATAGACTGCCAGCGGCTTCAGGGCGGAGCCGGGCTGGCGGCGGAGCCGGGTGGCCCGGTTGAAGCCCCGCCGCACATCGTAGCTCCGCCCGCCTACGATGGCCAGCACTTCGCCGGTGCGGGTGTCTACGCAGGCCGCCGCACCCTGCACCCTGGTGCCGTCGCTGGCGTTTGCCGGGAAAACATCGGTGGTAAACTGCTTGTCCAGAAGGTCCTGATGGGTGCGGCTCAGCGCCGTGTCAATATACAGACCGCCGGAAAGCACCTCTTCGCTGGTCATGCCCAGCAAACTTTCCGCCTCGTCCAGCACTGCGTCGGCGTACCAGCCGTAGGGCGCTTCCTCCGGCGGGACTTCCGCCAGCACCAGCGTTTCCGCCGCCGCTTCGTCCCGGGTCTGCTGGTCGATCATCCCTTCCTCCAGCATGGTGCTGAGAATGTAGTTCCGACGGGATCGGTTGTGCTGGGCGCTCACGTGGGGCGCGTAATAGCTTGGGGCCTTGATGCTGGCCGCCAGTGCGCAGGCCTGCGTCAGGGTCAGATCCCGCGCGTCCACACCGAAATAGGTCTGGGCCGCCGCCTGAATGCCATAGGCTCCGTTGCCGAAATAAATGTAGTTCAGATACATGGCCAGAATATCGTCCTTGCTCATGCGGCGTTCCAGCTGCCATGCCAGCCAGATTTCCTCGGCTTTTCGGGAAAGGGTCTTTTTCGTGCTTAAATGGCTCTGACGGATCAACTGCATGGTGATGGTGCTGGCCCCCTGCGAATAGCCGCCCTCCCGGATGTTGGCCGCCAGCGCGCCGAAGAGCCGCACCATGTCCACGCCGTGGTGACGGTAAAAGCGCAGATCCTCCGCCGCCAGAAACACGTTCCGCGTCTGCAGCGGAATATCATCCAGAGGGATCACCACCCGGTTCTGGCTGCCTTTGATGGTCATGATGAGCTGGCCTTCGCCGTCGTACATGCGGCCCGTCTGGGGCGCGGCTGTGATGCGGCTCACGTCCAGCGGCTGCCAGTTGGGCACGTCCAGCACGAAGAAGCCCGCCGTTCCTCCGGCGATGCCCAATACCAGCAGCACCATCAGCGCCGCCCGCAGGGGATGCCGCCGAACCGGCAGACCGGTTTGATAACGGCCCGGGGTGCCCAACTGCCGGGCCGCCCGCTTCCGCTGCTGGGATAGCCGCTTCGCCTGCCTGCGGCCGACGTTGGGCTTGCGGTGAAGCAGCTCCCGCTGCGCCAGCTTTTCCGCCTGCCGCGCTTCTTTCTTCCGGGCTTTTTCCGCCCGCCGCGCCGCCCGCCGTTCCCTCGCCGTGACCGTCCATTCGGGCGTTGAAACTTCCGGGCTGGCTTCCTCGGCGGGAGCGTCCTCCTGCTCCGGTTCATCGGCTGGCTTTGCCGGAAGCTCCTGATTTTTTTCGGCTTGTTCGCCGCTTTTTTCCTCCTCCGGGAAGGACTGGCGCTTCGCCTCGGACGGCTGCTCCGCTTCCTCGGAGGGGGGAGTTCTTTCTTCTGCGGGCGGCAATTTTTCCCGCACCTCCGCGGCCGGTTTTGCTCCCTGCTTTTTCTTTTTCATGCCGCATCCCTCCGTTTGTCCCGCTTTCAAAGTGATCCGCTGATACTATGCGCTTTCTGCGCCGCCTGATACGCTGGAAGCGCGGACAATAAGTACCATTTACTTGCCGTATGGAATTCCTGTATACTTTCATTCGACACGATTTTTCTCAAACGGCGGCGCTGCGGCGATTCTTTGCCGGTTGGGAACCTGAGGTGATGGTATGCGCGTTTCCAAACAAAAGCCGATGCAGACGCTGCTCCTGAGCGGAATGCTGCTGACGATGATCCTGCCGCTGCTCCTCCGGGGCGGGGAGGGCCTTCGCGGTGGATTGCTGCTGCTTTGGCTGCTGCCGCCCACATTTCTGCTGCTGGGCAGAAGGCAGCGGGAGAAAAGTTTTGTTTCTGGGGTGAAAAGCAGCAGTGAGGGGACGATCCCTGACGTTCGGTTTTCCGATGTAGCCGCTAATGAAGAAGCGCTGGAAAGTATGCGCGACCTGGTCAGCTTTATTCAGTCGCCGGAGAAGTACAGCCGTTTCGGCGCAAGGATTCCCCGGGGCGTGCTGCTCTACGGCGCGCCGGGCACGGGCAAGACCCTGCTGGCCCGGGCACTGGCCGGAGAAGCGGGCGTACCGTTCTTCGCGGTCAACGGCGCGGACTTTGTGGAAATGTACGTGGGCGTAGGAGCCAGCCGGGTGCGGGCGCTGTTTCAGAAGGCCCGCAAGGCCGGAAAAGCGGTGATCTTCTTTGATGAGATCGACGCGGTGGGCAAAAAACGGGATAACCGCAGCGACGAGCGGGAGCAGACCCTCAACGCCCTTCTGTCGGAAATGAGCGGCTTTCGGGAAAGCGACGGCATTGTGGTGCTGGCCGCGACCAACCGGGCCGATACGCTGGACGAAGCCCTTCTTCGGGCGGGCCGCTTTGACCGGCAGATCGAAGTGCCGCTGCCCACGCTGCGGGAACGGCAGAAAATTCTGGAGGTCCACGCGCGGAAAAAGCCGCTGGCCCCGGACATTTCTCTGGCGGCGCTGGCGGCGGAAACCGCGCTTTTCTCCGGAGCGAAGCTGGAAAGCCTGCTGAACGAGGCCGCTATTCACGCCGCCAAGCGGGATGCGGAGCAGATCGCCCGGCAGGATGTGGACGAAGCGCTGAATCGGATGTTCTTCGGCATGGAGCGCCCGGCTGACGGAGAATGGCAGGCGGAACGGGAACTGACCGCCGCCCACGAGGCGGGGCACGCGCTGCTGACGGCGCTGCTTCTGCCGGAAAGCCAGATTCGCCGGGTCTCCATTATTCCTACCGGCAAGGGCGCGGCGGGCTACAGCATGGCCATTCCGCCGGAAAAACTCTTTCATCGCAGACAGGAGCTATTGCACCACATGGCGGTGGCGTTGGCGGGCCGGGAGGCCGAAGCCCTGTACCTGGGTGGTTATGAACAAATTTCCAACGGCGCGTCCAACGATATTGAAAAGGCGGCGCTGCTGTGCCAGCGCATGGTCTGCGAATGGGGGATGCTGCCCGCCGGGGATGAACCCTATCTGTTTTCGCAGGGGCAGCGGGAAGCCGCCCAGCAGCAATGGCTGTCCATGGCCCGGCAGCTGGCCGCGTCGCTGCTGCGTCAGCAGGAAGCCGCGTGGCGGCGGCTGACGGAAGCCCTGCTGGAAAAAGAAGCGCTGGACGGGGAAGAAGTCCGGCAGTGCCTGAAAAAAATGGCATAAAAGAACCGGGAGCCGCGTTGACTCCCGGTTCTCTATGGGATTTTATTCGCAGTCGAAGATCGCCTTTTTCTCGATCATCCCGCCATAAACTTCCTTCCAGCGGTGATGGGCTTCGCTGCCGTCATAGGCCTCCAGCGCGCCCTTTTCCATGCACAGGAGGATCAGCAGATCGTAGCGGTTGGGACGGTCGATCACGTTGGGATGAAGCTCCACGCTCTCAACGCCCGGAATGGCCAGCGTTTCCTGGAACAGCTCCCGGATGGGCTCCAGGCCGGGCTTGCACCCTTCCTTCCATTTGACTAAAATATGATGTCTCATCTTAATAAACCTCCCATGGCGGATGAATGGGGAAAACCGCCGTCAGAATAACACAGAAGCGCGGCTTTTTCAACCGCGGGGCCGGAAACGAAAAAAATTTTCGGAAAACGGGAAAAAACAGACTCGACTTCCGTCTTACGAGTGTACAAAGCAAACCCCACGAAAGAAGGAGGGGATACGGATGTTCCATGCCATGGTACCTGGCAGGGACGAGGAAGAAGCGGAACTGACCCGCATGATGGACGAATGGGGCGGGCTGGTGCTGGGCCTGTGCGCCGTCACCCTGAAGGACGGCCATCTGGCGCAGGACGCGGCTCAGGAGACCTTCGTCAAGGCCTGGAGCCATCGGGCCGACTGGCCGAATCTTCAGAACCGGCGCGCCTGGCTGGCCCGCATCGCGGTCAATACCTGCCGGGATATGCAGCGGGGCGGCTGGTTCCGTCACGTGACGCGGAAACAGACTCTGGACGACCTGTCCGGGCTGGCAGCCCCGGAGACGTCCCAAAGGGAAGTAATGGAGGCCGTGAACGCCCTGCCCCGGGAGCAGCGGCAGATCGTCCTCCTTCGATTCTGGCAGAACCTGAGCGGCGAAGAAATTGCCGAATGCCTCGGCCTGAGCCGCTCGGCGGTCTACCGGAAAATGGACAAAGCCAAAAAGAACCTTCGACTGACTCTGAAAGGAGAGGATGTTCCATGACGGAAAAGCAGCTTCGGGAAGCCTTGCGGAACTGTCTGCCGGACTCTCTGCCGGAAGCGCAGCAGCGAGCCGTTCTCTCCCGGATTCGAGAAAGGAAACAGCCTATGAAACGAAAAGTCTCTCTGGCGTTGGTGCTGACCCTTGTCCTGCTGGCGCTGGGCGCGGTGGCCTACGCGGTGGTGAGCCGCTACTCCGTGGCCGATTACAGCGGCGCGGGGCAAATGACGGAGGAACTGCAGAACAGCATCGTCGATATTGACGAGACCTACGAAAACGCCTACATGACCATGACCGCCAACGACGTGCTCTACGACGGCGAGACCGTCACCATGGCCTTCAACTTTACCACCAAGGATCCGGATATGCACCTGTATCTGTATCCCCGGCTGACGGCGGAGGTGGACGGCCAGACCTATGTGGCGGATGTGGAAAGCTTCGGTGCGGGCGACTTCATGAGCGGCTTCGTGTACCCCTTCCTGCCCGGCCACGATCTGGCGGCGCAGGGCTACGGCTTCGGGCTGGATGCGGTGCTGCTGGACGACGACTGCAATCTGATCCGCCCTGCGGGCGAGGTCCGCTGGACGCTGACCATGAAGGTGTTCAAGCCCAACTTTGAGGTGGAATACGCCGATGTGGTCTTTGACGGCACGGAATCCGAGGAAGAAATGCAGCAAAAGATGGACGTCTTTGCACAGGCCTTCCGGGAACACAAGATCCTCGTGACCAACGATACCTCGCTGGCGGAATGGAACAGCCAGATCCCCGTCCCGGACGGCATGACGGAGGAAGAATGGTATACCATGGAGCCCTTCGAAAGCCTGACCATTTCCGGGGCATATGACCTGATGGACGTGGTGAAAATTTCCTTCACCACACAGGCACCGGAAAACGCTGTGAGCCAAACCGGCCTGAATTTGACCGTCCCCACAGAAAAAGGCCCCCTGACGCTGGAAGAACTGAGCGTCAGCTTCCAAACCGTCAGCTTCCGTCTGTCCCTGCCTATGGAGGAAGGCGAAACGGAAAACGACCTGTGGGAACAGGTGTGGCAGTATCTGAAAATTTACCCTGACGGCAATGATACGCCCTGCGGAGAGGACTCCACGTGGTACGAGAAGCAGGAAAACCCGGACGGCACGTTCCGCTGCGTTCTGGTGGGTCAGCGACGGCTGAACGACGGCGTTACGCCCGAAAGGCTGACCTTTGACGTGGGCGGCGCGCGCTTTACGGTGGCCGTGCCGGAAATGACGCTGGTACAGGACGAAGCCGGAGCCTGAGCGTTTTTCGCCTTGACGGGCATGCATGTTTTTTCCCGGCTTCGGGCAAAGTAACCCCATCTTTACGGAATGTCTTTTCGAAAGGATGGGGTTTTTCATGTCCGTGGGAATGGTTCTGCTGACCGCCGCCGCCATTCTGGTATTCTTCGGCGTGGCCCAGCGGGTGCTGGATAAGATGTACTTAAGCGACCGGGCGGCGCTTCTTCTGATCGCGCTGATGTTTTTCGGTACGCTGATTCCCAACCTGAAGCTGGGCACGGTGGAACTGAGCATCGGCGGGGCGCTGATCCCGGCGGGCGTATGCGTCTACCTGCTGATCCGGGCGGGCACGTGGAAGGAGCGGATTCGGGCGGTGCTGGGCGCGCTTCTGACCGGCGGGATCGTCTTTGCCGTTTCGGCCTATCTGCTGCCGGACGAGCCGGAGACCATGGTGATCGATCCCATGTACCTGAACGGCATCATCGCCGGACTGATTGCCTACGTGCTGGGCCGCTCCCGCCGGGGCGCGTTCATCTGCGGCGTGCTGGGGGTGCTGTTTGCCGACGTGATCGTGGCCATCGTCAACAGCGCGAAGGGCGTCTCCCAGACGCTGGTGCTGGGCGGCGCGGGCGTGTTTGACGCTGCAGTCATCAGCGGCCTGATCGGCGTGATTCTGGCGGAGCTGGTGGGCGAGATCGCCGAGCGGATCGTCCGCGGCAACGAAAAGCCCGTCCATTCAGCCGTTCGCAATCCCGTGCGCAACAAGGAGAAATAAGCCATGAAAAAAGTCATCGCGGTTCTGGTGCTGGCGGCGCTGTGCTGCTCCCTGCCGGTTCTGGCCGGGGCGGAGGAGCTGGAGATCTACACCCTGCTGTCTCCAAAGGGCAAGGTGCTGACCCGTTATCAGGGCCAGTGTGAAAAGGGCGACGAGTACATTTCCGGCGATAATAAGCACTACCGGGTCACACAGGTGGATGAATCCGCCCATACCGCCCGGACGGAGCTGGTAGGCGACGCGGATATGCCCGACGTGGGCTGGCTGGATCAGGTGGCGGACGCGACGCCCGTCAGCGCCGTCGCCCGGAAGATCGCCCTTTATTGTACCCACAGCGACGAAAGCTATATCGAGGGCGACGGCACGCAAAGCAGCGAAAAGCGGGGCGGCATTTACGACGTGGCGGAGAAATTCGGCGCGCGGCTGGAAGAGCTGGGCGCAACGGTGGAACGCAGCGAGGAGACCCATCATCCGCACGACGCGGGCGCTTACCGCCGCAGCCGCCAGACAGCGGTGAAGCTGCTCAAAGGTCAGCCCAATGCGATTTTTGACCTGCACCGGGACGGCATCCCCGACCCGGAGGAATATGCCGTCACCATCGGCGGAGAAAAGATGAGCAAGGTGCGCCTGCTGGTGGGCAAGAGCAACCAGAACCGGGAGGCCAACCTCAGCTTTGCCAAGCAGATCAAGGCCGTAGGGGATAAGCTGTACCCCAAGCTCATCAAGGATATTTATATGGGCAAGGGAACCTATAATCAGGATCTTGCCCCGCGGTCGGTGCTGCTGGAATTCGGGACCCACACCCTGTCCAAGGAACGGGTGCTTCGCTCCACCGGCCCTATGGCCGAGGTCTGCTACAAGGCGCTGTTCGGCGGCGTGACCGGCTCGGCGGGAGCCAGCGACGTCAGCGGCAGCAAAAGCGCCGAAAACGTTCCGGCCGATCAGTCCAACAAGGGCTCCGGCGCGGCGGTATGGATCATTCTGGCGCTGCTGCTGGGCGTGGGCCTGTTCGCGTTCCTTTCCACCGGCGGCCGGGGCGGTCTGGGCAAATGGAAGGACTCGCTGGGCGAAATGACGGGCGGGTTTTTCGGGGGAAGACGCAAAGACCGGTGAAGGGCCGGGAAGTGGAGGTGCAGGAGGCACTGCTGCCACTCAATCGTCGCAGGGACTACTACCGTAGTCCCTGCTCGTTTCGTGTCACACCTGCGGGTCGCTAACCGCCTGCGGCGGTTGTGCCCACCGGGCGACCGGTGAACTTTTCAAATTCTATTTGAAAAGTTCAGTCTGCCAAAGGCAGACCGGGTTGCCCAAAGGGCAACCCGCCTTGCGCCTTCCCTCCGGTGCCTGCCGGGGTTATAGGGCGGCGAGAGGGAGCGCGCATCCAGTGGATGCAGCTGCCGAAGGCAGCTAGCGACTGACA